>JAJFIG010000122.1 GCA_021775195.1 Rhodospirillales bacterium
GACGGTGCAGACCTGCGTCGGATTCCTGTTGACGCTCCTGACCATCCACCTGATTCCGCCGCTGGTGGAGGCGGTGGGCTGGCGCTACGCCTTCGCGCCGCTGGCCATCGGACCGTTCCTCGGGGTCCTCGCCATGGGACGGCTGAGGGCCCATCCAGACGCGGTCAAGCTGGCCAACGGGAACCGGTAATCGCCGCCGATATGTGGTAGTGAAGGAAACCATGACCGTCGCCAAAGAAACACTGGACGCCATCCGTCGGGTGGTGGGCCCCAAGGGATGCATCGAGGATGCGGCCGAACTGGACGCCTATCTGATCGAGGAACGGGGCCTTTACCGGGGAACCTGCGCCATGGTCGTGCGTCCGGCCTCGACCGGGGAGACGGCCGAGGTGGTCAAACTGTGCGTCGAGGCCGGGGTCGCCATCGTCCCCCAGGGGGGCAACACGGGCTTGGTCGGCGGCGGCGTGCCCGACGGCGGCATCGTGCTTTCGACCGGACGCATGAACCGCATCCGCGCCGTCGACGCGGTCAACCACACGATGACGGTGGAGGCGGGCTGCATCCTGGCCGAGATACAGAAGGCGGCGGAAGAGGCCGGGGCGCTGTTTCCCCTCAGCCTGGGCGCCGAGGGGAGCTGCCAGATCGGCGGGAATCTCTCGACCAACGCCGGCGGCATCGCCGTGCTGCGTTACGGCAATACTCGCGACCTGGTCTTAGGTGTCGAGGCGGTGCTGCCCGACGGTCGCGTATGGGACGGCCTCAGGGGGCTGCGCAAGAACAACACCGGGTATGACCTGAAGCACCTGTTCATCGGCGCCGAGGGGACGCTCGGCATCATCACGGCGGCGGTGCTGAAACTGTTCCCGCCGCCCCGGTCACGGGAGACGGCGCTGGTGGCGGCGCCGACGGCGGAGGCGGTGGTGGAGCTGTTCACGCGCACCGTCGATGCCTGTGGCGACAGCCTCACCGCCTTCGAGATGATGGGACGCCGGGGTGTGGATTTTGCCGTCAAGCATACCCCGGGGGTGATCAACCCCATTGCCAAACCCCACCCTTTTTACGCCCTCATGGAGCTGACCAGTCCGCGGGCCAGCGAACCCCTGCGCGATGCCCTCGAGGGCGTGCTCGGCGATGCCATGGAGGACGGCATCGTCGACGACGCGGTGATCGCGGTCAGCGAGGCCCAGGTCCAGGACCTGTGGCGCATCCGCGAAGCGGTGACCCTGTCGCAAAAATACGAGGGCGGCTCCATCAAGCACGACGTCTCGGTGCCGGTGTCCCGGGCCGCGGACTTCATCAACCGGGCCACGGCCTTGGTGGAAAAGGAGATGCCCGGCATCCGGGTCGTCGCCTTCGGACATCTGGGCGACGGTAACATCCACTTCAACCTGACCCAGCCGGCGGACGCCGATACCGGGACCTTCCTCGACCGCTGGGAGGACTTCAACCGCATCGTCCACGATCTGGTCGCCGAGATGGACGGCAGCTTCAGTGCCGAGCACGGCATCGGTCGGCTGAAGCGGAACGAGATGAAGCGCTACAAGTCGGAAGTCGAACTGGACCTGATGCGCACCGTCAAGAACGCCCTCGACCCCAAAAACATCATGAATCCGTGGAAGGTCCTTTAGACACCGTCAAAGGGGCCAGACGACGGTGATCATGGGCACGGCGACGGCAACGATGAGAATCTCCAGAGGCAGCCCGAGGCGCCAGTAATCCCCGAACTCGTAACCGCCGGGCCCCATGACCAGGGCGTTGTTCTGGTGCCCGATAGGGGTCAGGAAGGCGCACGAGGCGCCGACGGCGACGGCCATCAGAAAGGCGTCGGGGTTGGCGCCCAGGTGCTGGGCGACGATGACCCCGATGGGCGCCATGATGACGGCGGTGGCGGCGTTGTTGAGGACGTCGGAGAGGGTCATCGTTACGATGAGGACCAGGGCCAGCGCCATCCACGGCGCGATGGCGGTGCCGGTGCCGAACAGGGAGCCGACGAGGAGCTCGGCGGTTCCCGTGCTCTCCATGGCGCCGCCGATGGGGATCATGGATGCCAGGAGGACGATGATCGGCCAGTCGACGCTGTCGTAAATCTCGCGCAGGGAAACGAAGGTGAGCAGGACCATGGCCACCGCCGCCAGCCCCAAGGCGATGGGCAGGGCGACCAAGCCCATGGCCCCGGTGGCGATGGCGGCGGCGAAAATGGCGAGGGCGACGGCGGCACTGCGGTTGGTGCCGAAGCGGAGACTCCGTTCCGACAGGGGCAGGCAGCCGAGGGCCGAGACGGCGTCGGCGAGACGGTCGTTTTCGCCATGGAGCAGGAGCACGTCGCCGACCCGGAAGCGGAACGCCCTGAGGCGCCCCCGGTGGGCCTTGCCCTGGCGCGAGACACCGAGGAGGTTGACGCCGTAGCGTCCACGCAGGCGCAAATTCCCGACCATGCGGCCCTCGACGCTGGCCCCGGGGGCGACGACCGCTTCCATGAGTCCTACATCACCGGCGGTGATAAGGCTCGATTTGGAACCCTCGGTGCCAACCACCTTGAGGCCGAGGGCGGTGACGAACTTGTCCAATTCCTCGGGGCCGGCCTCGATGACCAGGATGTCGCTGGCCTTCACCGGCACGCGGGCCGGCAGCCCGGGCAGGCGCTTGCCCCGGCGGACCCGGGAGACGACGATCACCTCGTGTTCGCCGATAAGCTCCTCCGCTTCGCGCCAGGTCCTGCCGACGAGGTCGCTGGATTTCGGCACCCGGACCTCGGCGATGTAGTCGTCGATCTCGATCAGGTCCTCGACCGTCGCCCGGGCCCGCCGCTGCGAAGGGATCAGGCGCCAGCCGAAAAGGGCCAGGAAAAGCACGCCGGCCACGGCAACGGTTCCGCCGACGGGGGAAAAATCGAACATCCGGAAGGGCTCCCCCGCGATCTGCCCTCGATAGGCGGCGATGATGATGTTGGGCG
>JAJFIG010000123.1 GCA_021775195.1 Rhodospirillales bacterium
GAACTTCCAGATGTTGCCGAGCCCGACCGCAGACCCCGCGGCGGCAAGAACGAAGCCTACTTTGGAACCGAATTTCTCGCGCCCACCGGTCACGCTTCCCGTCCCCCAATCCTGACCGAATCAAAACAAAATACTCGAAAACAAAATACTGCAGAAATTCAGACAGACAATTGGCTCAAAAAAAATCTACATATACCTTTGAAAGATTGACAACCAAACAACTCGGAATGTGCATTGAGTTCTTGCCCTCTGTACATCCAAATTCCATTCAATAAAAATTACATAAAATTTTACTAAATTCGATTTTTCTTGTTAGAAATTTCTTAATTTTCACCGCTTATAAAATATATGAACATGAAAGGAGCGTGCCATGTTTCGATGTTTAACAGCAGTCTCAGGCGCTCTGCTCCTTTGTTTGAGCGCCCAGCCATCAGCGGCCCAAGCACAGATGATGTGCGGTGATCGTGGGAAGGTGGTTTCCAGTCTTGAAAAAAGTTATTCCGAAGCCCCTGTCTCCATGGGCCTGGCCAGCAATGGCGCCGTGATCGAGGTGTTTACGTCCAACAAGGGGACCTTCACCATCATCATGACCCATCCCAGTGGTCTCAGCTGCCTGATGGCGGCTGGCGAGAGTTGGGAAGAGTTGCCGAAGCACGAAGTTGGTGCCCAGACCTGACCGGCGGTCGGAACGCCGATAGCGTTCCCGACGTATCTGCCTTCGCCGCCCGGCGACGGGCCAAGGATACGGACTAACGGCACCAACTTCTTTAGCTGCCAGGCGGCGGCAAATCCGAACCCCTCATCATCCGGCACAGAGCGGTGGCACGCCGATCCGCTCACGGCCCGTTCCCAGAACCTTCTCGCAAGCCAGCGCCGCGGCCAGCAGGCGCTCCTCCTGCCCTGCCCTGCCAATAAGCTGTAACCCCACCGGCATCCCAACGCCATCCAGGGCAATGGGCATTGTCAGCGCGCACAAGGCCAACAGGTTCGCCGGTCCGGTATTGCGGGTAACAGCGGTTTGAATTCGTGAGTAGGCATCGCCCGTCGAAACCTCGTCCACGGTCGGCGGTGGAACCGGCATTGTCGGCGCGACCAACGCGTCCACATCCCGCAGGCGCTCGCCCGCGGCGGCTCCCAGCGTTCGCAGCGTGCGCATCGCGGTAAAATAATCCACCGCCGAAACCCCGCGGGCAACGTCGAAGCGGGTCCGCACGTTGGGGTCCATGGTCTCCAGACGATCCGGATAGTTCTCGCCGATGAACGACAAACCCTCGACCCCGAAGGGCTGCAGATGCAGCGCCCGGCGTCCCGCTTCGGCGGCTTCCGGAAATTCCATCCTGGTCACCCGCGCGCCCTTGGCGGTCAGTTCGTCGAGCGCCGCCCCGACGCCCTCGGCGATACCCGGCGCGCAATCATCCCAGAAGTGCGCGTCACAAACGCCGAGACGCAGGCCACCAGCATCCATTGTTTCGATCCGTTGGAACAGGGTGTCCACGTCGCCGTGGGCCGGATCGATGGCAGCGAAAGCGACGACGGCATCCTCGACCGAGCGGGTCAACGGCCCGGGGGTATCGAAGGTCGCGCTCAAGGGCACGATACCGTCCGTCGACCAACGCCCGGCGGTGGTCTTGAGGCCGACCTGACCTGTGGCGCTCGCCGGGACCCGCACCGAGCCGCCGGTGTCGGTCCCCATGGCGATCACCGCCGAGCCCTCGGCCAGGCTGACCCCGGCGCCAGCGCTGGAACCGCCGCATACCCTGTGCCTGGCCGCGTCCCAGGGATTGCGCGGCGTTTCCCAGTTGGCGGTCAGGCCGATGGCACCAAGGGCGAACTCCACCGTGTGGGTCTTGCCCACGACCACCGCCATGGCCCGCCGCAGGGCCGCGACCACGGGTCCTTCCGTACGCCACTTGGGTGGAAGCTCCCTTGGCGTCCCGGCGAAGGTAGGCATGCCACGAACACCGTAGATATCCTTGATCGAAACCGGCAGGCCCATCAGCGGTCCGGCGTCGTGGCCGGCCCCCAGCAACAGGCCGGCGCCCCGCGCCTCGGCGCGGGCGCGCTCCCCATCCCAGTGCTTGTAACCGCCGAGCGAGCCGTCGAGGCGCTCGTGACGCGCGATCGCTTCCTCGATCAAGCTCTCGGTTGTCGCCGAACCGTCACGCAGGGCGGCGGCGATTTCGCGGATCGGCCGGTCGATGGCTGGACCGCTCATCGAATTCTCCTCGGGCAGTGAATGTCCGTGCCAACGCGGCGCGCACATTCTTGGTTCAGCCATCGTTGCTGTCAATCCGCAACACCGGGATCTCGCGCTCACCCCATTGATGCCTGAGCTCGGTCAATAAACGCCTTGCCATTGATGTGATCGGACGTAATAGTTTTGAACGCCCGTCGCGGTTGCCGGGCATCCGATCACCCCACGAAGGAACACCCAGCCATGTCGATGGACACCGTAAAAAAAACCGTCGCCCTTGCCGGCGCCCTCGCTTTTCTCGCCGCCTGCTCGCCCGAAGTGGGCAGCAAGGAGTGGTGCGAAGACCTGAAGCAGAAGCCCAAGGGTGAATGGTCCGCCAACGAAGCGGCTGATTTCGCCAAGAGCTGTATCCTGCCCAAGTAAAATCGACCAGGATTCCGCAAATTTTTGTGGAGCCGAGGGGAGACAGTTCGAACCCGGATCAGTCCCCCTACGCCAAGGCTTCGGGCGACACTCCTTCGCCCAAAGTGCGCTTTCGGGTGGCCTGCCACCCGAAGCCCGCAGGGCGAAGGGTGGTGGGTGCTGTAGGAATCGAACCTACGACCTACTGATTAAAAGTCAGTTGCTCTACCAACTGAGCTAAGCACCCGGATAGCATGCCGGTGGGCGTATGCGCGCCGGGAAAATAGGCACGACGCCTGGAGCGGTCAATCCCTTTCGGTGGCGGTGCGGCGTTCGCCGGCGAAGCGCTCGAGCAGGTGCGCCGCGACCTTTTTCGAGACGAAGTGGCTAATATCCCCGCCCAGCCAGCCGATCTCCTTGACGAACCGGGACGAGATGAACTGGTGGCGATCGGATGCCATGAGGAACACCGTCTCCACCGAAGGATTCAGACGGCCGTTCATACCCGCCATCTGGAACTCGTACTCGAAATCCGACACCGCCCTGAGGCCGCGGACGATCATCGATGCCCCGACCTGGCCGACGAAATCCATAAGCAGGTTGTCGAACGAGGTGACGCGGATGCGGCTGCCATCGCCGTTTTGAAATTCGGCGACCTCTTCCTCGACGATGGCGACCCGTTCCTCGAGCGAAAACAGGGGATCCTTGCCGGCATTGACGGCGACGGCGACGATCAACTGGTCAACGACCTTGGTTGCCCGTTGAATGATATCCATATGACCGTTGGTCAGGGGGTCAAAGGTCCCCGGATAAACGCCTGCACGTACATCGCCCATGGTCATTCCTTCCCCAATCAGGACGCCGGCTTCTATTGTTCGGCTTGGTCGCCGGCACTGTCATCGCCGGGAGGTTTCCCGTCGCCCGTACCGGTGCTCTCCGCACTTTCGGCACCGTTGTCGTCCTCGACATCCCGGAGGCGCGTCACCGATACCACGCTTTCGCCTTTCGCGGTCTTGAACAGCGTCACGCCCTGGGTCTTGCGTCCGGCGACCCGCACATCGTTCACCGGACAGCGGATGATCTGACCGCCATCGGTCACCATTACGATCTGGTCGGTCTCCAGCACCGGGAAAGAACCCGCGACGGTGCTCTTGGATCCTTTGCCCCGGCCCAAATCCATACTGTCGATCCCCTTACCGCCCCGCCCGGCGATGCGGTATTCGAAAGCCGATGTCCGCTTGCCATAACCGTCATCGGAAACGGTCAGCAGGAATTCCTCGTTCGCAGTCATGTCCTGGTAATCCACTTCCTCCAGCCGCGCGGCAAGGGATTCGTCCCGTTCCTTTTCCTCGTCCTTGTCGGTGTAGTCGCTGCCCGTCAGCCGGCGCTTGGCATTGACCGCCTGCAGATAGGCGTCACGGTCGTTCACCTCGGCCTCGACGTGGCGCAGCGCCGACATGGCGATGACGGTGTCGCCCTTGGCCAGCTTGATGCCCCTGACCCCGGTGGACGTCCGTCCGCTGAAGACGCGCACGTCGGTAACCGGGAAACGGATACATTTCCCGCTGCGGGTATAGAGCACGATGTCGTCGTCCTCGCTACAGGTGCGGACCCTGACCAGACTGTCACCGGGGTCCAGTTTCATGGCGATCTTGCCGTTCGCCATGACATTGACGAAATCACTCAGGCGGTTACGCCGGACACCGCCCGAATCGGTGGCGAACATGACGAACAGCTCGCCCCACAGATCTTCGTCCTCCGGCAGCGGCATCAAGGTCGAGATGGTCTCGCCCTGACCCAGGGGCAGGATGTTGATCATCGCCTTGCCCCGGGCCTGCGGCGAACCCACGGGCAGCCTGTAGACCTTGAGCTTGTATACGATCCCCGTCGACGAGAAGAACAGCACCGGCGTATGGGTGTTGACGACGAAGACCTGGGCGACGAAGTCCTCGTCCCGTGTGCTCATGCCGCTGCGGCCCTTGCCGCCCCGGCGCTGGGCCCGGTAGCTCGAAAGCGGCACCCGCTTTATGTAGCCGGTGTTGGTGACCGTGACCACCATGTCCTCGCGCTGGATCAGGTCTTCTATATCCTGTTCGAATTCCGCGTCCACAAGCTCCGTACGTCGCGGCGTGCCGAACTGCTCCTTCATTTCGAGGAGTTCACCCTTGAGGATTTCGAGAAGGCGGTCCCGGGACCCCAGAATTCCAAGGTAGTCCTCGATCTGGCGCCCCAGTTCCGTCAGGTCGGCGGCGATCTTGTCGCGCTCCAGCCCGGTCAGGCGATGCAGGCGCAGTTCCAGGATGGCCCTGGCCTGGGTTTCGGACAACGTGTAGCAGCCGTCCACGACCCCGTGCCCGGGTTCGTCCAGAAGGGCGATCAGGGGGGCGATATCCTTTGCCGGCCAGGCGCGTTCCATCAACTGCGCCCGGGCGGTCGCCGGATCACGGGCGGCGCGAATCAGCTTGATCACGTCATCCAGGTTGGCGACCGCCACCGCGAGGCCCGCCAGCACGTGGGCCCGGTCCCGCGCCTTGCCGAGCTCGAAGATGGTCCGCCGGCGAATGACTTCTTCACGGAAATTGATGAAGGCGACGAGAATTTCCCGCAGGTTCATCATCTTCGGCATGCCGCCGTCGAGCGCCAGCATGTTGATGCCGAAGCTGGTCTGCAGAGGCGTGTAACGGTAGAGTTGCGCCAGCACCACCTCCGCCACCGCGTCGCGTTTGATCTCGACAACGACGCGGACGCCGTTGCGGTCCGATTCGTCGCGCAGGTCCGATATGCCCTCGATTCGCTTGTCGCGAACGGTCTCGGCCATGATTTCGATCATCCGCGCCTTGTTCACCTGATACGGAACTTCCGTGATCACGATCGCCTGACGGTCCTTGCGGATCTCCTCGATCTCGGCCCGTCCGCGCATGACCACCGAACCGCGACCGGTTCGAAAGGCCGAGATGATCCCCTGCTTGCCCAGGATCTGCGCGCCGGTGGGAAAGTCCGGCCCCTGCACGTGGTCGCGGATCAGGTCATCGACAGTCAACTCCGGATCGTCGATCAGGGCGCAGCACGCGTCGATGACCTCGCCCAGATTATGGGGCGGAATGTTGGTCGCCATGCCGACGGCGATACCACCGGCCCCATTGACCAGAAGATTGGGAAACTGGGCCGGAAGCACTGTCGGCTCGTGTTCGGATTCGTCGTAATTGGGCCGGAAATCGACCGTCTCTTTGTCGATATCCTCGAGCATGGCGTGCGCCGATCGCGCCAGCCGTGCTTCCGTGTAGCGCATGGCCGCCGCCCGGTCTCCGTCCATGGAGCCGAAATTTCCCTGCCCGTCAATGAGCGGCAAGCGCATGGAAAAGTTCTGCGCCATGCGGACCATGGCATCGTAAATGGCGGTATCGCCGTGGGGATGGTATTTGCCCATGACGTCACCGACGATGCGCGCCGATTTGCGGTACGGCTTGTTGTAATCGTAGCCGTTTTCCTTCATCGAATAGAGAATCCGCCGGTGGACGGGCTTGAGTCCGTCACGCACGTCGGGCAGGGCGCGGCTAACGATCACGCTCATCGCGTAATCGAGGTAGGAGGACTTCATCTCCTCCTCGATATTGACTGGCGTGATGTCCAGTTCCGGGGGTGGAGCGGAGGTAGTCGTCAAGAAAATTCACTCAGTATGATCAAAGGTTTAGGGAGTCCGAACCGGCCCCCCTCCCGGTCAGCGCACGGGCAAGGGCAACCTAGCATTTTCCGCATATGCACACAACTAGATGACGGCCTCCCGGTGAAGGCCTTGCGTGCCCCTTCGGGGCTGCTTGCTGTTATGGCCGGATACTCGCAAGCCACCGACCGGGACGGGACGGTTGTCGACGGAACTTGACAATGCGACGCATTTCCATCGAAATAGGGTTTGCGCATAAAGGGGCATTCGATCAGACCCCTAAATCGTGGTTGCGGTGGTCCGGTCAGGCCCGGGCAAATGCGAGGCCCCGCGCCCCCTTTACCCTCGTCAAAGCTGCGCGCGTGGTTGCGGATCACCAGCCCAGGACCCAACCGTGAATAAGAACAAATGGGGAGTTTTGCGATATGAAACCAACACCGTTTTTTGTTTTCGGCGCCATCGTGGCGGGGTTGATGTCCCAGTCACCGGCGCAGGCCGAAAAACTGGCCATGATCAACTACGAAACGGCGCCGGAGAAGCGATTGAAGGCCCTCAAGCTGTCCGCCGGTCAGCGCGGCCGCCGCGAGGGCATCGCGATCATGGATGTGGATCCCGAGTCGCCAACGCTGGGCAAAATCCTGATGGATATTCCCCTGCCCGGCGACCTGATCGCCCACCACATTTTCTATAACAAGGACCTGAGCAAGGCCTACGTCACCGCCCTGGGGCAAAGCGCCATGCATGTCATCGACATGAAACGCTTCCCCTACCGTACGGCGCGCGTCGATACGCCGGGCTGCAAGGTCCAGGAGGACGTCGTCTTTTCCGACGACAACAAGACTTGGTACCTGACCTGCATGGGCACCGCGAACGTGATCATCGGCAACGCCGTTACCGACAAGCCGATCAAGACGGTGACATTCCCCAAACCCTTCTATCCCCATGGCATAGCCATCCACGAAGGCATCGTCAGGATGCTGGTGACCAGCACCATCAGCCCGTCCTTGAAGGATCCGGGAGAGGTCATCGCGGTGGTCGAGTTGAGCACCGGCAAACTGCTATCGACCCTTAAGCTTTCCACCAAACCGTCCCCGTCTGGTTCGGCGCCCGTGGAAATCCTGTGGGTGCCCGGGATCAATCCGCCCACGGCCTATGTCACCAACATGTTCGGCGGCAGCCTCTGGGCAGCGGCCTGGAACCCGTCCAAAAAGGAATTCGACGTCAAGGAAGTGTTCGACTTCACCAAGACCAAGTCCGGCGTGCCGTTGGAGATCTATTTCAACAAGAAAGCCGACCGCATGTTCCTGACGACGGCGAATCCAGGCCACCTTCACATCTTCGACATGGCCGGGGGGCCGGCAAATCCGAAGCTGCTGAAATCCGTTCCCGCCGCCGAGGGCGCCCATCACGTAGCGTTGTTTCCGGACGAAAAATACGCCGTGGTACAGAACAACCTGCTCAACCTGCCGGGCATGGACAACGGACTGATCACCGTCATCGACCTCCAGAAGCACACGGTCGCCGCCAACATCGACACATTGAAGAAACGGGGCTTCAACGCCAACTCCATCGTCGCCTTGCCCGAATGGTATCACCCGGCCGGACACTGACCCCAACCTCATTGACCCGCAGCCTTGATGGCGGGCAGGACCTAGAGGTCCGGCCCGCCTTTTTTCGTCAGGATTTACGAAACCGGCCGGCTGACGTAAAATGAGTAGCGACCAAAAAAATTCTCCGATGGCGTGCATCCTGCAAAGGAGAGCGACGATGGCCGAATTTACCAGTGCCCAGTGGGCCAAGGTCAACACGCTGCTCGATGCCGATGAAAACCGCTTCGGCCTGCCGCAACGTCGCGGCGACTCGGTGGTTCTTGCCTCGTTCAACATCCGCAAGCTTGGTAAGAAAGGAAACAAGAGCGACGGCGCCTGGCAGTTCCTGCGGCGATTCTGTACCAACTGCGACCTCATTGCCATTCAGGAGGTCCAGGACAACCTGCAGGGCCTCAATCATCTCAAGTCGCTGCTTGGCCGAAAATACGGTTTGGCCGCATCGGACATAACCGGCGGCGTCGCCGGCAAGAAGGGGATGGTCGAGCGCCTGGCCTTCCTGTTTCGCTGGGACAGGGTCGAGCGCACCGAGGTCGCCTCCGACATCACCATCGACCGCAGCGCCGTGCTTGGCACCCTGTATGACCACCGTACCGAGTTTCGCGCCGCCCTGAAAACCCGGACCCTGGACCTCGAAGCCTGGCAGGCCAAAGTCGACGTCAAGCTGGCGCCCTGGAAGGCGGCGGTTGCCGACTGGGAGGCCCAGGGCCGCCCCGGCAAGAAACCGCGCAAACCCAAATCCCCGAAGAAGCCCCCGTTCGTCCTGCCTCGTTTCCTGACCTTCATCCGCACGCCCACATGCGTGTCGTTTCGCATCAAGGGCGGGCAAGGGGCCGATCCCTATGAATTCCTGGCGGTCAACGCCCATCTCCTCTATGGCGACACCAAAAAACAGAAAGAAGAACGGGAGATGGAATTCTACGGCCTCATCAAATGGCTGGTGGAACGCGCCCGCCAGGCCGGTCGCATGTACCACAAGGACATGATCCTACTCGGCGACCTCAACCTGGACTTCCGCAAGGTGGATCAGCGCCGGGACCGCATCGTGACCGAACTGAAGGCCCTCAACGGTGGCGACCTGAAGGGCAAGGGCCGTGCCACGGTCAACTTCCCTTTCCTCGCCGTGCACCCGGACGAGACCGCCGTCTTCCGCTCCACCGCCCGGCGGACCGAAACCTACGACCAGATCGCCATCTTCAGCCACGACAAGCGCCTGCCCCGTCCGCCGGACAACGCCACCGCCGGCACGACCGCGGGAGGGTTCGATTACGGGGTTTTCAATTTCGCCGACCTGTTCGCCGAGGCGCTACACGGCGAGCCGTTGCTCAGCCTTTCAAAGACAAAGCGTGACGCCCTTTTGAAGAAGTTCGAGCACGACGTCAGCGACCACATGCCGATCTGGGTGCGCCTAGCCAATCCCTGACCACCGGCCAATCTGTCGCGGGATAGGGTTCAGAACGGGATTTCGTCGTCCAGGTCGCCGCCACCGCCACCGCCGCCGGGACCGGGACCAGCACCTCCACCACCGCCGGAGGACCCGTAATCCTGCCCGCCACCACCCATGGAAGCGGAATCACCGCCGCCGCCGCGGCTGTCGAGCATGGTCAGTTCGCCGCGGAACCGTTGCAGCACCACCTCGGTGCTGTATTTCTCGATGCCGTCGTTGCCGGTCCACTTCCGGGTCTGCAGCGCCCCTTCGACGTAAACCTTGGACCCCTTGTGCAGGAACTTCTCGGCGACGTCGCCGAGGCGGTCGTTGAAGATGACGACCCGGTGCCACTCGGTTTTCTCCCGGCGCTCGCCGGTGGACTTGTCCTTCCACGACTCCGAAGTCGCGATCGAAAAGTTGACGATCTTGGTCCCGTCCTGGGAATAGCGGACCTCGGGGTCGCGCCCCAGGTTGCCGACGAGTATGACCTTGTTGATCGATCCTGCCATGTCCTTAGCCTCCCGTGGGTCCGGGGAATGATCGCCCGCCGCCGTTAGGGTTCCGCTCCCTGCTCCCGGCGTTACCTGTCGTGAGATCCCCGTGTTGAATTGTTGCCGGGACTGTACACGGAAATCGCGCGGCCACGCCACCCAAGTTTTGCCGCCTACGCCGGCGGAGCTACTAATTCTTCTGCCAGTCGGACACCAGTGGAAAACGGGTCCAAACCCATGTGCGTGACCACTATCAAGCCTATATCAAGATAAAGAACATACCAAGAACATTTATCGTTTTTGGTAACCGGCGATTCTATCTACCTTTGGCGGGCCGCCAGCCGGCGGCCAGCAGGATGCCAACGGTGGCGAGAATCAACCCAGCCCAGGCGAGAACACTCGGCCATTCGCCGAGCATCGGGATGGCCATAAGCGCCGCCATGCCAGGCACCATCGCCATCATCGCCGCGGTCGGCGATGTGCCGATGGAGCGGATCGCGGTGGTGAAGAACAAGACGCCCAAGAGGCTGGGGCCGAGGCCCTGATAGGCGCCTTGCAGAAGGATTTCCGGCCAAGGCGATTCGGCCAGCGCCTTCGGCAGGAATGCCAGGTAGAGCGGACCGAACCACAGGAGATTGACCGTCGGTATTGAGACCATCGCCTGCATGGGGGTCAACTGCCAGGCCTTGGTTCCGATCAGGTTGGCGGCGACGAACAGCGCCGCCGCCATGAACATGAGATGGCCGATCCAGGCATCGGGTCCGACGCCGACAGATTCCCGGTCCCAGCCGATCAGGCCGCAGCCGATGAGGATCACCGCCATGCCGGCGCCCTGCCAGCGGTCCGGGCGATCTTTGAGCCAGAGCCAGCCGAGGATGGCGGCGAATACCGGTAGGGTGCCGTTCATCATGATTCCGGCGTGAGAGGCCGGCGCGAACTGCAGGCCGCCGAAGGCGAACACCAAATAAGGCGCGCCCTGGCCGCACGAGATCAGCCCGACCTGCCACCAGCGCAGGCGGCGCGGCCAATGGCGCCACAGGAACGGGGCGACGGCAACAGCGGCGACCAGGAAACGCAACGCCATCATGTCGTAGATGGTCAGTGTCTGGACGACGCCCAACCGCGACACCACGACCCAGCCGGACCATATGACGACAACGCCAGAGGCGGCGAGCCATCCGATCAACGGGCGGACGGGGGCGGACATGGGCGGGGTATTCCTGAAGGACTGGGTTGTTGGTCAGGTGGCCATGTATAACCGTTTGGTTCGTCATGCAAAAGGCGGGGTGAGCAAAGGCGTAGCTTTCCGCCACCTATCGGGCTGGTCGGGACATGCCCCGCTGAAAAGCCGGCGGCCCGGGTGCCGTTGCGGCGGAATTTCAACCCCAGACGCGATCCAATCCCGGACTCCCTTTACGGCCAAGGGCATTCCATATATTCCTGGTCGGTTGCGACCCACGTTGACAACCAGACCCGACCGGAGCCCATGCAATCCATTCAGGTACGCGGCGCACGCGAGCATAATCTGCGCGATATCGACGTCGACATCCCGCGCGACAGGCTGACCGTCATCACCGGGCTGTCGGGGTCGGGCAAGTCGTCGCTCGCCTTCGACACCATCTATGCCGAGGGACAGCGGCGCTACGTGGAGTCGCTTTCGGCCTATGCACGCCAGTTCCTGGAGCTGATGCAGAAACCGGACGTCGATTCCATCGAGGGTCTGTCACCGGCGATTTCCATCGAGCAGAAAACGACGTCCCGGAACCCGCGCTCGACCGTCGGCACGGTCACCGAAATCTACGACTACATGCGGCTTCTGTTCGCCCGAGTCGGCGTCCCCCATTCCCCCGCCACCGGACTTCCCATCGAAAGCCAGACGGTCAGCCAGATGGTCGACCGGGTCGTGGAGATGCCCGAAGGCGCTCGGCTCTACCTGCTTGCCCCCATCGTTCGCGGCCGCAAGGGCGAGTACAAGAAGGAGCTCCAGGATGTCTCCAAGCGGGGGTTCCAGCGGGTCAAGGTCGACGGCACCCTCTACGATGTCGAGGACGTCCCGGCCCTGAACAAGAAGGTCAAGCACGATATCGAGGTGGTCGTGGACCGCATCGTGCTCCGTGACGGCATCGCGTCGCGTCTCGCCGACAGCTTCGAAACGGCCCTCGGTCTCAGCGACGGCCTCGCCTTCATCGAGGACGCCGACAGCGGCGAACGAACCACCTTCTCGGCCAAGTTCGCCTGTCCGGTATCGGGCTTCACCATCGACGAGATCGAGCCGAGGCTGTTTTCCTTCAACAGCCCCTTCGGCGCCTGCCCCGCCTGCGACGGCTTGGGAACCGAAATGTTTTTCGATCCCGATCTTGTGGTGCCCGACGACCGCCTATCCCTCAACGAAGGGGCCATCGCACCGTGGGCCAATTCGTCGTCCCACTATTATGCCCAGACCCTGGAAAGCCTGGCCCGGCATTTCAAGATCGACCTCTCGGCCCCGGTGCGCGCACTGCCCGAAAAGGTCCGCCGGATGATCCTTTTCGGCTCCGGCGATGAGCCGGTCACCATGCGCTACACCGACGGCCGCAAGTCCTACGACATCACCAAACCCTTCGAGGGCGTCGTCCCCAACATGGAGCGGCGCTGGCGCGAGACGGACTCGTCGTGGGTGCGCGACGAGCTCGGGCGCTACCAGACGGTCACCACCTGCGAAACCTGTAGCGGCTACCGGCTTCGCCCCGAGTCCCTGGCGGTGAAGATTTCGGGTTTGCATGTCAGCGAAGTGGCCGAGATGTCCATCGATCGGGCCGCCGATTGGTTCGGTGGTTTGGAAGAGACTCTGACGCCCAAGCAGCAGGAAATCGCCCGGCGAATCCTGCGCGAGATCAACGAACGGCTGGAGTTCCTGCGCAACGTCGGCCTCGAATATCTCACCCTTTCCCGGGCCTCGGCGACGCTGTCGGGCGGCGAGAGCCAGCGCATCCGGCTCGCCTCCCAGATCGGGTCCGGATTGACCGGCGTCCTCTACGTCCTCGACGAGCCCTCCATCGGCCTCCATCAGCGCGACAACGGCCGCCTGCTCATCACCCTCAAGCGCCTTCGTGATCTCGGCAACACCGTGGTCGTCGTCGAACACGACGAGGACGCCATCCTCAGCGCCGATCACCTGATCGACATGGGTCCCGGTGCCGGTGTTCACGGCGGCGGCGTCGTCGCCAGCGGCACCCCCGAGGACGTCATGGCCTGCCCGGACAGCTTGACCGGTCAGTACCTCACCGGCTTTCGCCAGATCCCCCTGCCCGCGGCCCGGCGCAAGGCCCGCAAGGGCCAGAAGCTGACCGTCGTCGGGGCACGGGCCAACAACCTGGACACCATCACCGTCGATTTTCCCCTGGGCACCTTTACCTGCGTCACCGGTGTTTCCGGCGGCGGCAAGTCGACGCTGGTGGTGGAGACTCTCTATCACGCCCTGGCGCGGCGTCTCCACGGCGCCCGCCGGCACGCCGGCAGCCACGACGACATCGAAGGGATCGAGTTCATCGACAAGGTCGTCGACATCGACCAGTCGCCCATCGGACGCACACCGCGCTCCAACCCGGCCACCTACACCGGCGCCTTCACCCCCATCCGCGAGTGGTTCGCCGGCCTGCCCGAGGCCAAGACCCGGGGCTACAAGCCGGGACGTTTCTCCTTCAACGTCAAGGGCGGGCGCTGCGAGGCCTGCCAGGGCGACGGCCTGATCAAGATCGAGATGCATTTCCTGCCCGACGTCTACGTTCAGTGCGACGTCTGCAAGGGCAAGCGCTACAACCGCGAGACCCTGGAGATCCGCTTCCGCAACAAGTCCATCGCCGACGTCCTCGACATGACCGTCGAGGAGGCCCTCGGCTTCTTCAAGGCGGTGCCGACGATCCGTGATAAAATGGAAACCCTGAAACGCGTCGGGCTTGGTTATATCCATCTCGGGCAGCAGGCGACGACGCTATCAGGTGGTGAGGCGCAGCGCGTCAAACTGGCCAAGGA
>JAJFIG010000124.1 GCA_021775195.1 Rhodospirillales bacterium
GGCCTCCGACGACAAGATCTGGTTCAAGGTCTATCACGCCGACCGGCCGATCCCCCTTTCCGACGTGTTGCCGATGTTGGAGCACATGGGGCTCAAGGTGATCGACGAGATTCCCTACGACATTCATCTCGAAGACGGCGACGGCAAGCTGGTGGTGATCCACGATTTCGGCCTTCAGACCCGGGACGGGACCAATGTCGACCTCGGCGCCATCCGGGAGAAGTTCCAGGACACCTTCCGGCGGGTGTGGCGTGGCGAGGTCGAGAGCGACGGGTTCAACGGCTTGGTGCTTCAGGCCGGGCTTGCGTGGCGCGAAGTGGTGATCCTCAGGGCCTACTGCAAATACCTTCGTCAGGCGGGAATCGCCTTTTCCCAGGCCTATATGGAGCAGACCCTTGCCAACAACCGGGATCTGGTGCGCCATATCGTCGATCTGTTCCTGATCACCTTCGATCCCAAGGGGGCCAAGGATGCGGAAAAGCGGACGAAAAAAATCCGCAAGAGCCTGGACGAGGGGCTGGACCTTGTAACCAGCGCCGACGAAGACCGCATCCTCAGGCGTTTCATCAACCTCGTGGACTGCACACTGCGCACCAACTTCTTCCAGATGGAGGATGGCGAGGCGAAGCCCTATCTGTCGTTCAAGCTCGACAGCCGCGGGATCGAGGACCTGCCCCTGCCCCGGCCAATGGTCGAAATCTCGGTTTACTCGCCACGGATGGAGGGCGTCCATCTTCGCGGCGGCAAGGTGGCGCGCGGCGGTATCCGCTGGTCCGACCGGCGCGAGGACTTCCGCACCGAAATCCTCGGCCTGATGAAGGCCCAGATGGTCAAGAACGCGGTCATCGTGCCGGTGGGGGCCAAGGGTGGTTTCGTGCTCAAGCGGCCGCCGGTGGGTGGCGACCGGGAAGCACTGCTGCAGGAGGGAATCGCCTGCTACAAGACCCTGGTCCACGGGCTTCTCGACATCACCGACAATCTGGACGGCGAGGGCAAGATCGTGGCACCGCCGGATACGGTGCGCCGGGACGAGGACGACCCCTACCTGGTGGTCGCGGCGGACAAGGGCACGGCGACGTTTTCGGACATCGCCAACGAGATATCGAGGGAATTCGGTTTCTGGCTCGGGGATGCCTTCGCATCGGGCGGCAGCCAGGGCTATGACCACAAGAAAATGGGCATTACGGCCCGCGGGGCTTGGGAATCCGTCAAGCGCCACTTCCGGGAACTGGGAACCAACACCCAGGACACGGACTTTACAGTGGTCGGGGTCGGGGACATGTCCGGCGACGTCTTCGGCAACGGCATGCTGCTGTCGCCCCACATCAAGATGGTCGCCGCCTTCAACCACATGCACATCTTCATCGATCCCAATCCGGACACGGCCAAGAGCTTCGCCGAACGCAAGCGGCTGTTCGAATTGCCGCGCTCGGGCTGGGGCGACTACAACACCAAACTCATGTCCAAGGGCGGCGGTGTGTTCGAGCGCCGGGCCAAGTCCATCACCCTGACGCCCGAGATCAAGAAATGCGCCGCCATCATCAAGGACACGGTCACTCCCACCGAACTGATCAAGGCCCTGCTCTGCGCCAGCGTCGATCTGTTGTGGTTCGGGGGCATCGGTACCTACGTCAAGGCGGCCCACGAATCCAACGCCGATGCCGGCGACCGGACCAACGACGCGACCCGCATCAACGCCACCGACCTACGCTGCCGGGTCGTCGGCGAGGGGGCCAACCTGGGTGTCACCCAGCACGCCCGGATCGAGTACGCCCTCGGTGGCGGCCACATCTACGCCGACTTTATCGACAATTCAGCCGGCGTCGACTGCTCGGACAACGAGGTCAACATCAAAATCCTCGTCGACCAGGTGGTGGCCAACGGCGACATGACGGAAAAACAGCGCAACACGCTGCTCGCCAACATGACCGACGAGGTCGGTGACATCGTGCTCCGGGACAACTACCACCAGACCCAGGCCATCAACTTGGTTCACGCGGAAGGCATGCGGGTCTTCGACAACCAGGTGCGGCTGATGCGCATGCTGGAGCGTACCGGGCGGCTGAACCGGGACGTGGAGTTCCTGCCCGACGACGAAACCCTGGCCGACCGGGCGGCGGCCAAGCAGGGCCTGGCGGCACCGGAACTGGCCGTGCTCATCTCCTACGGCAAGATCTGGGTCTACGACGAACTGCTGAAATCCGACGTGCCCGACGATCCGCAGTTGTTCACCGACCTGGTCAACAATTTCCCGACCCCGCTGCGCAAGAAGTACAAGGCGGTGATCAAGCACCACCGCCTGCGCCGCGAGATCATCGCCACCCGGGTCACCAACTCGATGGTCAACCGGGTCGGCGGCGCCTTCGTCAACGAACTCATGGAGCGCACGGGGATGAGCGCGCCGGACATCGCCCGGGCCTATACCGTCTCACGGGAAATTCTCCGGGTGCGGAGCCTGTGGGAGGGCATCGGGGAGCTCGACAACCAGGTGCCGGCGTCGGTGCAGACGGCGATGATGCTGGACATCAACCACCTGGTCGAATGGGTGACGCTGTGGTTCCTGCGCCACGGCGAGCGGCCGCTCGACATCGGCACCTATGTCGGCGAATTCACCGAAGGTTATGGCGTGCTCATCGGCGACCTCAACAACACCCTGCCCGAACACTACCTCGACGACGTGCGCGAACGGGCCCGGCCCTACCTGGAGAACGCCGTGCCCGAGGACCTGGCGCTCCGCGTCGCCGGCCTGGTCAACCTGTTTTCCGGTTGCGACATCATACGCCTGGCGGCGGCGCGCAAGCTGTCGGTGCCGTCGGTGGCCAAGCTCTATTTCGCCGTCGGCACCCGGTTCCGCCTGGGTCGGCTGCGCGCCGCTTCGAGCCAGCTCGATTCACAGACCCATTGGCAGGACCTGGCGGCGGCGGCCCTGGTCGAGGAGCTCTACGATCACCAACTCGCCCTGACCTCGCAGGTCCTGGACTTCGCCAAGGGCGAGGCCGATCCCGACAAGGCGATCAAGACCTGGGTCGAGCAGAACGCCGCCGCCGTCGAGCGGACCGAACAACTGCTGTCGGAACTGTGGACGGCGGACATCAACGACCTTTCCATGATCGCCGTGGCCAGCCGCCAGTTGCGGGCCCTGGCGGCAGTTCCCGTTCCGTCATAACGAGCCGCCGCGATGACCTTTCCCGACAGGAAATACGATGACGTCGCCACCTTCAGCGACGATTATTTCGCCCGGCTCGGGGCCGCCGCCTCATCCGTCGACCGGGCGAGGCTGGCGGAGGCGGCCGGAATCCTGGCCGACGCCTACGAGCGCGGCGCGACCCTTTACGTCTGCGGCAACGGCGGGTCGGCGGCGATCGCCGACTCCTACGTCTGCGACCACACCAAGCTGATCCAGACGGATACGACCCTAGTGCCCAAGGTGGTCTCGCTCAGCGCCAACACGCCGATGATGACGGCGATCGCCAACGACCTCAGTTACGACGAGGTGTTTGTCTATCAGCTCCGCACCCAGGCCGCCCTGGGGGACGTGCTGATGACCATCAGTGCGTCGGGGGATTCGAAAAACGTCGTCCGCGCCGCCACGTGGGCGCGGGACAACAAGCTCGACGTGGTCGCCTTCACCGGATTTTCCGGCGGGCGGATGGCGGAGCTGGCGAGCGTCCACGTCCACGTCGAGGCCGACAACTACGGCGTCATCGAGGACACCCACCAGTCCCTGATGCATATCCTGGCCCAGTACATCCGCCAGACCCGGATGAGCGCCGGCCTCATCGCCGGACGCAAGTTCTAAGCCCGCACTTAAAACCGCATCTAGTGCCGGAAGTGGCGCATGCCGGTGAAGACCATGGCCAGGCCCTTGTCGTCGGCGGCGGCGATGACCTCGTCGTCGCGCATGGAGCCGCCGGGCTGGATCACCGCCGTGGCGCCGGCCTCGGCGGCGGCGAGCAGGCCGTCGGCGAAGGGGAAGAAGGCGTCGGAAGCGACCACCGAGCCGACGGCGCGGTTCTCGGCCTCGCCCGC
>JAJFIG010000125.1 GCA_021775195.1 Rhodospirillales bacterium
GGAGCTATTGGCGTCCCTCACCGACGCCGACCTCTCCAACGAGGCCTTTCCCTTCGCCGCCAGCCGCGAGATCGACCTTGCTTACGCCCGCGTCCGCGCCACCCGCATCACCTATGTCGGCGAGTTGGGCTGGGAACTCTATATCCCCGCCGAGTTCGCCCGCGGTGTCTACGACGCCATCGTCGCCGAGGGTGCCGACTTCGGGCTTGCCCACGCCGGCTACCACGCCATGAATTCCCTGCGTATCGAGAAGGGCTACCGTCACTGGGGCCACGATATTACCGACGAGGACACGCCCCTGGAGGCCGGCCTCGGTTTCGCCGTCGCCTTCGGCAAGCCCGGCGGTTTCATCGGCGAGGAAGCGCTGGAGCGCCAGAAGCGGGACGGCATCAAGCGCCGCTTGGCCCTCTTCGCCCTCAAGGACCCCCAACCGCTCCTCTACCACAACGAACCCATCTGGCGGGACGGCGTCCTCGTCGGCCACCTGACGTCGGGCATGTACGGCCACACCATCGGCGCCGCCATCGGCGTCGGCTATGTCGAGAACGAGGACGGCGTCGATAACCGTTTCGTCACCTCCGGGTCCTACGAAATCGAGGTCGCCTGCGAGCGCATCCCCGCCCGGGTCTCCCTGCGCCCGTTCTACGATCCGAAGAATGAGAAGGTGAAGGCCTGAGTTTCACCAGTTCCGGCATTGGTCCTGGACCGTATCGTAGCTTGCCTGGGTGTCGATGCGGGCGTTATCCGCGTCCGCGGCCTTCTGCAGATTGTCGAGAACCGGTCCGACTGCCCGCTGCAGGCGCTCCAGCACCTCATCGGCGCCGCTGTCGGGGGCGGTGACGATCACCGCCTTGAATCGGCGAACCGCCTTGATCAGGCGCGCTTTCACCAGCGGCGCGAAGCGCTCCAGGTTGTCACGATAGATGGCGACGTGGGTATCCTCGTGGTCGCGCAAGGCCTGGTGTTCGCAGGTTCCGGCGCGGTATTTGCGGTCGATATAGACGGTGAACTCGGAAAAACCGAGGTCCATGTCCACCGTCGTCGGCACCACGCAATAGCGCCCGTTGTCCAGGGGATAGGCGGTGACCCGGGTGCGCATGCCGGACCGGAAGGTCGCCTGGGTCAGGCCGCGAACGAATTTGCCGTCCTTGCCGAAGCGGCTGCCCATGCGCGCCAAGTCGCTTTGCGAATGTCCCGTGTGCACGCTGATCGTGGCCGGAAGGACGCGCACCGTCACCTCGACCGACCGCGGTGCTCCCGGGCAGTCCCTTGCCGCCAGGGCCGGGCCCGCCGCCAGCAGGGACGCGCCCAGGATGGCCGCCATCCATACCATGGGTTTGCCAGTCAGGGTCGTACCCTTCGGGAAACCGGGGTCTCCCGAAGGGTCTCCGTCATTGCTTGCCGCCGAACAGCTTCTTGATCGCGCCGGTGGCCTTGTCGGCGCCTTCGGTCACCGTGCCGGTGGCGCCGCCGGCACCCTTGGTCACCGATTCCACCGCGCCCTTGGCGCCTTCGGTGACGGTGTCCATGGCCTTGCCGAGATCGAGCGTCGACACCGCGCCCTTGATGCCCTTGGTGACCGAGCCCAGGACCTTCTCGACGACCTCGCCCGGGCTCGCGCCGCCCTTGTCCTTGCCGATGTCCTTGAGGTGGATATCGGGCAGCGGCACGGTCATGGTCTTGCCCTTGAGGATGGTGGCGCTGACGTTGGCCTTGCCGCCCTTGATGTAGAGGTTGCTGATCACCAGCTTCGGCCCGCCTTCGTCCTTTGCCGGCTCGGCCTTGCCGCCCTTGCTCTTCAGGCCCTTGGATTCCATGTACGAATCCACGTTGCGCTGGAGGGCGTCGATGTTGGTGCCGCCCGAGGCCATTTCGTAGGTCACCTCCGGTCCGGCGATGATGATCTCGTTGATGACGATCACGTCCTCGGTAACCGTCCCCACGTCCAGCGAAACGCTGACCTCGCCCAGGCGGAAAGCGCTTTCCGTTTCGAAGCCCTTGGGATTGCCGACCTTGAGGCCGCTAAGCGCGCCCTTTCCCGACGTAGCCTCGATCTTGACGTTGTCCAGGCGCACGTCCGCCTGGGTGATTTCCGATCCGTATGTCTCGACCGCCTCCTTGATCAGCGAATCGAGCGACGAAAGAACGAATACGACGATGACGACGACGGCGATAATCAGCACACCGACGATCCCGCCCCCGATCAAAAGTCCACGTTTCATAATTCAGTGCTCACTTTGTTGATGGTACGACTATGCGAAAGGCGGTGGGCCCGCCCGAATCGAGATTTCCTCGCCCACGTCCCCGGCTAGTTGAAAAAATGCCGGAAACCTCGACGCCTAGAGCGCAAGATTAGGCGTCGAATATTGTTGTGCAAGGGCAACCGTCACAAAAGCGTGTTTTTTTCCCGGGTGCCCGAAAACGTCTATTTCACCGGCTCGCGATTTCCCTGCCGCCAGTCCGATGGCCGCACGAAAGAGCCCTTCCACATGCCCCGCTTGGCGTTCCTGGATTTCTGCTCGGTCTCGATGTAGGGGCGCGACACCCGGCGGTCCGTTAAGGCCCAGCCCGTGTGCACCATGTTCTTGCCGATGTCGAAGCCGCCGGCGAAACAGATGGCGATAAGGTTCCCGTCGGCGTCCTTGGCCCGCGGCCGGCACGCCACCTCGCCGCCGGTGGTCAGGTCCATCAGGGCCAGCCTCGACAGGTTGCCGCAGGGGATGGCGCGGTCCGGCCATTGGCAGGTCTGGTCCAGATCCGGTGCGTCGACCCCGTAGAGGTGGATACGGCGGCCCTTCAAGTCGACTTCTCGCCGCGCGAGATCGGTCAATGGCAGAACTACAAGGCGCACATCGGACCGTTGCAAGCGGCCCTAGCCGGGCTGATCGTCTAGTTGCCGCCGCCGGCGGCATTG
>JAJFIG010000126.1 GCA_021775195.1 Rhodospirillales bacterium
CTCCTTCCTCAGGACGGTAAAGGCGGACATCCGGTTCCCTTTCACAGGGATATTCCGATGCCGGACGCCCGAATTCGATCCACCCGTTCTGTCCTCCATCGCCGATCGCTTCGGGGATCTGCACGTAATAGACCCCGCTCACCCACGCTGCACGGTGCATGTGCGCTTCCTGATGTCCCTGGCTCTCAAGTACTGTGCCCCAGGCATCGATCGTCGTGAGCTGTGGCATATTGGCGAGGTAGGGGTGATCGCGATCATCGGCCAGACCCGCCAGATATTCGGTCACCGCCCGCCAGATCATTTCCTCGAGGGCTGCCATGGGCCCTTTCGGTTCTACTAGTAGATTTTCCGTCTGTTTTCCGAACCGGGTCGCCTTGTTGGCGGGTTCCGCTGTTAGGGTTGGATGGGCACGCACATGACCGGAGAGTGCTCGATTGAAATCCCCAAGGCCCTCGAAACCCCGAGGAGCGCCAAATTCGAAGCGCCGGACAAAGCGCTCGAAATCGATCAGTACCCCGGCGGCGTCCCTTTGACCGAGTTCATTCAAGGCAATGGCCTTGAAGGCCAGGGCGTCGCGATTGCCGGGATCCGCACCAAGAGCTCCGTCACACGCAATGAGGGCGGCATTGGCGGCGTTGCCTTGCTGCAACCGGGCATTCGCACCGTTGACGTAAGCCGGAGCAAATCCATTACCTAATTTCAATGCATTGTCATACGCCGTGATGGCTTCGTCGAAGCGCCCCATCTGCAGGAACCCGTTCCCCAGGTTATAATGGGCCTCCAGATAGTCAGGCCGGATTTCAATGGCGCGGCTAAAGGCCTCCGCGGCATCCTTTGGGCGCCCGGCTTGCTGCAGGAGAGTTCCGAGATTGTAGTGGGCGTCGGCAAAATCGGGGTCAAGGTTTGTTGCTTTCCTGAGCATGTCGATGCCCAGCTCGACCTGACCGGCTTGCGCCATGATGGTTCCGGCAAGGTATATGACGTCGGCGCGCTCGGGCTTAACGGCAAGTATTTGCCGGTACAGATCAAGCGCCTCCCCCAAATGGCCAGATTGGTGCAGGGTAACCGCCCGGCGAAGGATGGCGGATACAGGAGCACCGGCAACTAACGGATCATGGGTTGCACCATCGGTGCTCGGCGGCAAGGACCCGGGTGCAGAGCCGAGGGTTTTTGGCCCCACCTTTCGGTCTCGCCGCCTTTGTTTGCGATTCATGGCTGTTACCCCGTCAAAGAACTGACGATCCGGTGTTGAAAATTCCGGAATTTCATAGGCTTGCAGGATCTTTCAACGAGTTATCATGGTTCGTCGGTTCAAATTAAATCCGCCTACCAAGTCGTGGGACGAATATTGAGCTCCACCATCAGCATCCACATATTCTTGTCCGATTTTACCCAATTAGGGCGATCCGGCGGCCAGCGATCAGTTCTCTCCATTCTTAATCCAAAGGCAAATAAACGCTTAACGCTTGTAACCATTCGACATCCTATGTTACGGATTCGCAAGTGCTTCGCGTTAATAAGCGTTCTGCGAGGCGCTGTTACAAAGAAATTTTTTGCTCAGGGAAGGCAGACACATGAAAAACTCCGTTAGCGTAATTGCACTGGCCGCTGCCGCGGTAATGTTCGTCGCGGCGCCAGCCGGCGCGGGCACCTTGGAAGAAGTCCAGAAGAAGGGTTTCGTTCAGTGTGGCGTGAGCCAGGGTGTTCCGGGATTTTCCAATCCCGATGAAAAAGGAAATTGGACCGGCATCGACGTCGATGTATGCCGTGCCGTGGCCGCGGCTGTACTCGGGGACGCCGGGAAGGTTAAATTCACGCCGCTGTCGGCCAAGGAACGTTTCACCGCCCTTCAGTCGGGCGAGATCGACGTCCTGTCGCGCAATACAACCTGGACCCTGGTCCGTGATACCGCGCTCGGCCTGAACTTCGCCGGCGTCAATTATTACGACGGGCAGGGCTTCATGGTCCGCAAGGACCTCGGCATCAAAAGTGCCATGGAACTGGCCGGCGCCAGCGTCTGCGTCAACATCGGCACAACCACCGAGCTCAACATGGCGGATTTCTTCCGCGGCAACAGCATGGACTACAAGCCGGTGGTGTTCGAAAAGGCCGACGAGGTCGTCGCCGCATACGACTCCGGACGGTGCGACGTTTATACCACGGATCAGTCGGCGCTCGCCGCCCAACGGATCAAGCTCAAAGACCCCAAGGCCCACGTGGTGCTGCCGGAAGTGATCTCGAAGGAACCCCTCGGCCCGGTGGTTCGCCATGGTGACGACCAATGGTTGGATATCGTCAAATGGTCGCTCTATGCCATGCTCGAAGCCGAGGAGTACGGGGTTTCCTCCAAGAACGTCGACAAGGTGAAGTCGGGGTCCAAGAATCCCATCCACAAGCGCCTTCTCGGCGTCGAGGGCGATCTTGGGAAGAACCTGGGATTGGGCAAGGAATGGGCCTACAACATCGTCAAGCAGGTCGGAAACTACGGCGAAAGTTTCGACCGCAACGTTGGTCCCAGCACAGCGGTCGGCCTGCCGCGCGGAGTCAACGCGCAGTGGAAGGACGGTGGACTCCAATACGCCATGCCGGTTCGCTGAGCCAACGCATGACGGTTTAGGTTACCAGGATAACGGCGTGTGACTGGCAAGGGACCGGTCACACGCCGCCTTTCCCCATCGGCCCCACAATAAAAAATGGGAGGCGTCCGTGGCCGAGGAAACGAAACAGGCACCACCGCCTGCAAGACCGCCAATTTGGAATGACCCCGTATACCGGGCCTTGTTCTTCCAGGTACTCGTTCTGGGCGGGGTCATCCTGGGCGGTGCTTATCTGGTCAACAACACCCTTGCCAACCTGGAACGACAGGGCATCGCATCGGGGTTCGGTTTCCTTGAGCGCACCGCCGGCTTCAGCATCTCCATGACTTTGATCGAATACTCGGAGGAGATGAGTTACGGCCGCGCGTTTTTCGTCTCGCTCGTC
Source organism: Rhodospirillales bacterium (assembly GCA_021775195.1). Classification (GTDB taxonomy): domain Bacteria; phylum Pseudomonadota; class Alphaproteobacteria; order Rhodospirillales; family 2-02-FULL-58-16; genus JAJFIG01. The sequence continues at coordinate 2,983 of JAJFIG010000126.1, forward strand.
AACACGGTTCTTGTCTCCCTGGTCGGGATTGTCTTGGCAACGATCCTTGGATTTATCGTCGGCATCGCACGCCTATCCAGCAACTGGCTGCTTGCCAGGATGGCCGCCGTCTACATCGAGGTCCTGAGAAACATTCCACTGCTTTTGCAGATTTTCTTCTGGTACTTTGCCGTCCTTCGGAATTTGCCCAGTCCCCGGCAGAGTGTAGAGGTCTTTGATTCCTTTTTCCTCAACAAGAGGGGCCTGTTTTCGCCGGCCCCGGTCTTCGAACCGGGATTTTGGCTCATCCCGACGGCGTTCGCCGTTGGCGTCGTGGCGGTGATATTCCTCGCCCGCTGGGCGCGCAAACGCCGTGACGCGACCGGCCAGCCGTTCCATACCGTTTACGTTTCTCTCGGCGTTTTGATTGCCTTGCCATTCCTGGCCGCCATTGTTACCGGCTTCCCCATGACGTGGGAATACCCCGTTCTGAAGGGCTTCAACTTCAAGGGTGGCTCCGAGTTGATCCCCGAGTTCGTGGCTCTCGTTTTTGCTCTTGCCTTGTATACGGCGACGTTCATCGCCGAAATCGTTCGCGCCGGGATCATGGCCGTCAGTCACGGCCAGACCGAGGCCTCTTACGCCCTGGGTTTGAGACCCGGCCCGACCCTTCGCCTGGTGGTCATTCCCCAGGCGCTCCGGGTCATCATCCCGCCCTTGACCAGCCAGTATCTGAACCTGACCAAGAACTCGTCCCTGGCGGCCGCCATTGCGTACCCGGACGTTGTACTGGTCTTCGCCGGAACCGCACTGATGCAGACCGGCCAGGCCGTCGAGATCATCGCCATTACCATGGCCGTCTACCTGACGATCAGCCTCCTGATCTCGGCGTTCATGAACTGGTACAACGAGAAAATGGCGCTGGTGGAGCGTTAGACCATGGCAGACATGCAACAGGCTTACGAACCGGGAACCCATCCCGACCTGCCGCCGCCACGTTCAACCGTCGGCGTCGTTGGGTGGCTGCGGCAGAATCTGTTTTCGAGCCCCTTTAACTGGGCAATGACGTTCTTCTCCATTTACGTCGTTTACATCATCGTTCCGCCTATCCTGTCCTGGACGCTCATTGACGCCGACTGGGTCGGAAAAACCCGCGACGACTGCAGCCGTGTGGGGGCCTGCTGGGTCTTCATCGGGGTTTGGTTCAAGCAGTTGATGTACGGACGGTATCCGGATACCGAGCTCTGGCGCATCAATCTTGCCTACGTCATTCTTGGCGTCTCCCTGACAGCCCTTTTGGTGCCCCGGTTCCCTTGGAAGCATTGGGTCGGTGTATTTCTGCTCTTTGTTTTTCCGATCATTGCCTTTTACCTGTTCGTCGGTGACGCCTTCGGTCTTCCGCTGGTCGAAACCCCTCTCTGGGGCGGCCTGTTCCTGACCCTCGTCATCGCCATCGTCGGCATCGTCGCCTCGCTCCCCATCGGCATTGTTCTGGCCCTTGGCCGAAGATCCTCCATGCCCGTCGTCAGGGCCATCTGCGTCTGTTTCATCGAGTTGTGGCGCGGTGTTCCCCTGATCACGGTCCTGTTCATGTCATCGGTGATGTTCCCGTTGTTCATGCCCGAGGGGGTCAATTTCGATAAACTCGTCCGCGCCCTGGTCGGGGTCATGCTGTTTTCGTCGGCCTATATGGCCGAGGTCGTGCGTGGTGGCCTGCAGGCAATTCCCAAGGGCCAGTACGAAGGCGCCCAGGCGCTTGGGCTGAGCTACTGGAAGATGATGGCGCTGATCATTATGCCCCAGGCGCTCAAGCTGGTGATCCCGGGCATCGTCAACACTTTCATCGGGTTGTTCAAGGACACCACCCTGGTGCTGATCATCGGATTGTTCGATTTCCTGGGGATGGCACAGCTTTCCGCCACCAACCAGAACTGGCTGGGATTCGCGGTCGAGGGGTATGTCTTCGTCGCCTTCGGTTTCTGGATATTCTGTTTCAGCATGTCCCGCTACAGCCAGCACCTCGAGAAAAAACTGCACACTGGTCATTAGATCGAAACGAGGTTGTCCGGATCCCGGCGACCAAGGAGGAAATGATGTCTGAGGAAGTTTCGGAGATTGAACTGCGGGTTCCGCAGAGGGAAATGACCGTCTCCGAAGAGGTCATGATCCAGATGGTCGGGGTCCACAAGTGGTACGGCGAGTTTCACGTTCTCAAGGACATCAATCTAACCGTCAACAAGGGCGAGCGCATCGTCATCTGCGGCCCTTCCGGATCGGGAAAATCGACGCTGATCCGCTGCATCAACCGTCTCGAGGAACACCAGCAGGGCCAGATCATCGTCGACAATAATGAGCTGACCGGCGACCTCAAGCAGATTGACTCTATCCGCCGCGAGGTCGGGATGGTGTTCCAGCACTTCAATTTGTTCCCGCATCTGAGCGTTCTCGACAACCTCACCCTGGCCCCCATCTGGGTGCGCAATACACCCCGTGGCGACGCCGAGGAGGCCGCCATGAAGTACCTGGAGCGGGTCAAGATCCCCGAGCAGGCGAGCAAGTACCCGGGGCAGCTTTCCGGTGGTCAGCAGCAGCGCGTCGCCATTGCCCGTTCGCTCTGCATGAACCCGAAGATCATGCTCTTCGACGAACCGACGTCGGCCCTCGACCCGGAAATGATCAAGGAGGTGCTGGACGTCATGGTCGACCTTGCCGAGGAAGGAATGACCATGATTTGCGTCACCCACGAGATGGGTTTTGCAAAGACGGTTGCCAACCGGGTTATCTTCATGGACGTCGGTCAAATCATCGAAGAAAACGAACCCCACGAATTCTTCAACAATCCGCAAAACGACCGCACGCAACTATTCCTGAGCCAGATTCTCGCCCATTAGAACGGGTTATGCTGCCCGGGCAAGGAAGTCGGCCACGGGCGTGAAGGGCCGGTCCTGAAAACGTCCGGTCTCGGCGAGAATGAGTTCGCCGCCGGCGCACGTCAGGCCCCGGGCCAGCCAGAGCTCCCGCCGGCAGGCCTCAATCGGGCCCACCTCGGCGATCAGCCCGACAAACGGCAGGATCGCCCGCGCATACCCCGCCGACGCCGCAATCGGCACGGCACCGGGGATATTATCGACGCAGAAATGACGAATGCCGCTTTCGGTATAGACCGGATCGCTCCAGGAGGTCGGCCGCGTCGTCTCGATCGCACCGGCGGTATCACATGAGATATCTGCGATCACTGCCGTCGGCTTCATGTTGCCCAGCATGGTCCGGTCGACCAAGTGGTCTTCGCGATCCTTGGGCCACAGGACGCAGTTGATTACGAGGTCGGCTTCGGGCAGATGGGAGGGCAGGGCGGCGATGTCCTCGGTGATGAAATCGCTGCCCGCCCATTCGAGTTCGGTGTGGAACCGCGCCCCCTTGTTGACGTCGAACCCGACTACCGAAACGCCGAGGCGGAGCAGAGTCCTGAGCGCACCCCTGCCGACGCCGCCCAGTCCAATCACCAGAGCCTTCAGGGGCGTCGAGCCGTAATGGGGTATGAAGTGCCGTCCGGAACCGCCGTGTGGCGCCAGGCAAAGCCGGATACCTTCGAACGCACCAACCTCGCCGGCAAGAGGGCAGTTGGGCGAGCCGCTGGCGTGAGTGTCCTCGGCCGAGATGCCGACCAGTCCCGCCTCCAGCATCTTGTCGGTGAGCTCCCGGTTCAACGCCGAATGGATGTTGGTGAACAGGATGTGTTCGGATCGCAGAAATCCATATTCGGACGGCAGGATTTCCTTGACCTTGACGATGAGTTCGCTGTCGGCGAACACTTCGGAAGCATTCGCCGCGACCCTGGCGCCGGTGTCCGCGTATTCCAAGTCCGTTGCACCGGACAAGGCACCGGCACCGCTTTCGACCCGAACCACGTGACCGGCTGCCACCAGCGTCTCGACTTGGGCCGGAAGCAAGGCGACCCGGCCTTCCTGGGGTTTGATTTCGCGGGGCACGCCGATATCCATTAGCTGTCTCCGGATGTTGTAGCGGTTGTTTTGGGATCATCGATGACGATGGTCTCCTGTTTGTACGGGACAAAACCGGCGCGCTGGTAAAGCCCCAACGCCCGCGGATGATCCAGGTCACAGGTGTGTACCCAGAGGCGTCCCGGATTTCGCGTCCACGCCTGATCCACCGCCCAGCCAAGCAGGTAGCGCCCCAGCCCGCGGCCGATGAACCCGGGCATCAAACCGAAGTAAGCCAACTCGATATCGGGCATCTGGCGCATGTCTAGTTCACTGTACCCAGCCGGCACGCCGCCGACATAGAGGACATAAATCTCGACCGCCGGATCCTGGACAATGGCACCCAGGTCCTCGTCGTCGAGCAGCAGGCGTTCATACCACAGCCACGGGCCGCCGACGGCGCCGTAGAGGTAACGGTAATACTCGACCGGTGGCATTTCAGCACGCAGCATGGCCAACTTGACTGCCGGTCTCGGCGGCGCCGGGGTGGTCGGCTGTGCGGTCATTTCCAGATAGGTGACCACGGTCTCTATTTTCCCCGGAGGCACGGTCATTTAGAGCACTTTCCGGTCGAGGATCCGCGCCATGACGATACGGGGTTCGCTGTCGTACCCTATGGCCTGGTAAAAACCACGCGCCGCCTCGTTTGTGTCTCGGATCATCAAGTTGACCTTCGCCACGCCGCGCTCACGGAGCCAGGCTTCCGCATGGCCGACCATTGCCCGCCCAAGGCCACGACGGTCAAATTCCGGATCAACAGCGACATAGTACAGCCAGCCACGATGGCCATCGTGTCCTGTCATGACGGTGGCCACGACCTGGCCCTTCACCTCGCCGACAAACAAGTCCGCGTCGACCGCCGCCCGGCAAAAAGCGATATCCCGCGCCGGATCGTTATGCGGCATCAGCAGCCCGCAGGTATTCCAAAGTGTTTCAACGGCGTTGAAATCCCGGCCCTCGTAGACCCGGATAGCCAGTTCAGTAGGCATCGGTGGTTTCCGGCCCGTTGACCGGCCTTCAGTTATCTACTGCTGTATCGTCGCGGTTGCCCCATTCGGCCCAGGACCCGTCATAAACCGGGACCTCATCATGACCAATCAGGAACAGAGCGTAGGCGATGACCGCCGCGGTCACCCCCGAGCCGCAGGTGCCGACGATCGGTTTGCGAACATTAACGCCAACAGCATCGAAGGCCGCAGCGATCTCGTCGGCCGATCGCATGACGAAATTGTTGTCCTTGTCGACAAGTTCAGTGAACGGCAGATTGACGCTGGCAGAAATGTGGCCGCTCCGTTTGGCGGGGCGCGGTTCGGGATCGGTCCCGGCGAACCTGCCGCCGCTGCGGGCATCGATGACCTGCTCGCGCTTGCTGTCGATATTGGTGATCATATGCTCGACGTCGCGAACCAATGTATGGTTCATGCGTGCCGTGAAGTGACGCTCCCGGATCGCCGGTTCGATGTCGTCCACGGGCCGGCCTTCTTCCACCCATTTAGGCAAACCGCCATTAAGCACCGCCACGTCCTCGTGCCCGAATACTCGGAACATCCACCAAACCCGCATCGAAGCCGCAAAACCGCCGAACGCATCATAAATGACGATCCGATTGCCATCACCCAGGCCAAGCCTCCGGACCTTGCTTGAGAACATTTCCGGACTGGGCAACATGTGGGGGAGGTCCGTGTCGGGATTGCATATTTCATCGATATCGAAGAACACGGCTCCCGGAATATGCCGTTCCAGATACTCGGCACGGGCGTCCCGTGGGATGTTGGGAAGAAAGAAGGTCGCATCAACAACCCTTACATCCGGTGCCGACAGATGCTTTGACAACCACTCAGTGCTCACAAGAGCACCAGGATTCACGTAATCCATCCTACCTGATCCTTTATCTTGGGAGCGGTAATCACTCCGATAATTTAGGGCACGTTCTGGCGGTAGATTTACTCCAACCAGTCCGGCGTGGGTAGGTTCTTTTCACGCAGGAACGTGGGATTGAAGAGCTTGCTTTGGTATCGGTTTCCAAAGTCCGCGAGGATGGTCACGATGGTATGGCCGGGCCCCAGGTCCTTGGCCAACCGGACGGCACCGGCCACGTTGATGCCACTTGAACCGCCGAGACACAGTCCTTCGTATTTTAGAAGATCGAAGACATAGGGCAGGGCTTCCTCGTCGGGGATCTGGTAGGGCTTGTCGATGATCACGTCTTCCAGGTTCTTCGTGATGCGCCCCTGGCCAATTCCTTCCGTAATGGACGAACCCTCGCTCTTCAGTTCGCCCTGAGTGTAGTAATGAAACAATGCCGCCCCCATGGGATCGGCAAGGCCGATGGCCACGTCCTTATTGCGTTCCTTGAGGGCCAGGGAGATGCCGCCCAGGGTCCCGCCCGTCCCCACGGCACAGATGAAGCCGTCCAGTTTCCCGTCCGTTTGCTTCCAGATTTCGGGGCCCGTCCCCTCGAGGTGAGCCTGTCTGTTGGCGACGTTGTCCCACTGATTTGCCCAGAGCACCCCATTGGGTTCGGATTCCGCCAACTCCTTGGCAAGCCGTTCGGAAACATGAACGTAGTTGTTGGGATCCTTGTAGGGGACCGCCGGCACTTCGCGAAGTTCAGCTCCGCACAGGCGCAGCATGTCCTTCTTTTCCTGGCTCTGGGTTTCGGGGATCACGATAACGGTCCGATATCCCCGTGCGTTGCCCACCAGGGCAAGTCCGATTCCCGTATTTCCCGCGGTCCCTTCAACAATCACGCCTCCGGGTTTGAGGACGCCGCGCTCTTCCGCGTCGCGCACGATGAATAACGCTGCCCGGTCCTTGACCGAACTCCCGGGGTTGGCGAATTCCGCCTTGCCAAGAATGTTGCAACCCGTGGCCTCGGAAACCCGCTGCAGGCGGATCAGCGGTGTGTTGCCGATGGCTTCGAGCAGACCGTTTCGGACGTCCATGAAAAGATCCTGTGAGTATATGGACAGAAAGGTGACGGAAGACTAACGACGGGCTGGAGCACGATCAAGTACAGCTCGTCTGACTGCGTTCAAGGTGTCGTGATTTCGGTCGGAGAAGATGATTTCCAGCGTTCACGGAGGTCCGTGTGCCGGCTGCGGAACCATTGCAAGGCGATGATCGTCATTGCATTGACTATCCTTCCGTCATCGAGCCACTGAAACACCGTCTCCACCGGTTCGACCAGAACGCTGATGTCTTCATGTTCCTCGGTCAGGCCATGAATGCCGCCGGTGTTCGACGCATCGACCTGCCCTAAATAGACGAACATCGACTCGCTGCTGCCCCCGGGGCTGGACAAATAACGGCCAACCGGGATCAGGTCCCCGATTTCGCAACCGGCTTCCTCCATAGCCTCGCGGCGTGCCACCTGTTCCGGCGTTTCGCCATCGTCGATGATGCCGGCTATGGTCTCGATCAGCCACGGCGAAGTGTTTCCATCGAACCAGGGAGACGAAAGAGCGGCAAATGCTCCCGGCCGGAACTGCTCGATAAGCACCAACTTGTCCTGATGCGCGTCGTAGAGAACCACGGTGACGGCGTGGCCACGCTCGAAAACCTCACGCGTCATCTCACCGCTCCAGCCACCCTCGAACAGTGCATGGGTCAATTTGTAACGATCAACCCGGAAGTAGCCCTGAAAGGGGGTTGTCTTTTCGATGATCTTGACGTCGTCGGGGCTCATGGAACCTCTCGCGCAATCGTTACGAACGGGACGGGAATAGTGAATTTCCGGCCATCGTAGTTCTGGTTACAGTCGTACAACAAAGGCCGGCACACTACCTATACAAAACCGCCGTCCATCCCAAGGCGGCCAATGCGGAAGGAAAAAGTACGTCATGACCGCGAAACGCAGCGAGAAAGTGACCTTTGCCGGCGCCCAGGGCCAGTCCCTTGCGGCGCGCCTCGACTTACCCGCCGGCGAACCTCGGGCGTTCGCCCTTTTCGCCCACTGCTTCACCTGCTCCAAGGATATATTCGCCGCCGCCCGCATTGCCGCCGCGCTCTCAGAACGGGGGATCGCCGTCCTGCGTTTCGACTTTACCGGCCTTGGCAGCAGCGAGGGCGAGTTCGCCAACACCAACTTCACCTCCAACCTGGAGGACCTGATAGCGGCGGCAACCTATCTCCAGGACCATCACCAGGCCCCCAAATTGCTCATCGGCCACAGTCTGGGCGGCGCGGCGGTCCTTGCCGCCGCCTCCCGTGTCCCCGAGGCCGTTGCCGTCGCCACAATCGGTGCCCCCGCCGACCCGGCGCACGTGGCCGAGAACTTCACCACCGCCATTGCAGAAATAGAGAAAACGGGAGAAGCAGAGGTATCCCTGGGCGGCCGGCCAATCCGTATCAAGAAGCAGTTCCTGGACGATATCTCGGCCCACAATATGGATGAAGCCATCGGCACGCTTCGCAAGGCACTTCTGATTTTCCATGGCCCCCGCGACAAGACCGTGGGCATCGAAAACGCGGGAGCCATTTTTCAAGCCGCCAAACACCCGAAAAGCTTCGTTTCCTTGGACGACGCGGATCACCTTCTGAGCCGTCGCGCCGATGCCATCTATGTCGCCGATGTGATTTCCGCCTGGGCGGCGCGTTACCTTGCATCGACAGAAGAAGCCGAGCAACGTGAGCCGGCGCTTACCGCCAAGCCGGGCACCATTGTCGTTGCCGAGACAGGAGAGGGAAAATTTGCCCAGGCCATCTCCATTGGCGGACGTCACGACCTTCGCGCCGACGAGCCTGTCACGTACGGCGGCACCGACACCGGTGGCTCGCCATACGATCTCCTGCTGGCATCCCTGGGGGCTTGTACGTCCATGACCTTGCGCATGTACGCCGAGCGCAAGAGATTGCCCCTGGAAAGGGTCTCGGTGACCCTGAGCCACGATAAGATCCACGCCGAAGACTGCGGAAATTGCGAAACCGAGACGGGCAAGATCGACCGCATTCAGCGCCGGATTGACATCACCGGTGCCTTGACTCCCGATCAGCGGGCCCGGCTCATGCAGATCGCCGACATGTGTCCAGTGCACCGCACACTGCATTCCGAGGTGTTGGTGGAAACCCGCGTGTCGGATTGAAGACCCGACCTAGCCGACAAATCATCCAGAAGCGGCCGAGGCTATGGTGATCAAGCCAAGCAGCAAATTGATGCCGACGATGCCGCGTATGAATGCCAGTTGCTTCGCCGCCGTTTCCCAATTTTCCTTTCCGACCGCGACGCGGAAGTGCTGGAAGGGAACCGAGAACAATATGATGAACAAGACGGCCATGACCAACCCGGTGCCATGCATGATCTGAACGTGAATGCCCGCGGTGGCGAAATCACCGAAATTCCGGAAGACCATGAAGTATCCCGTCGGCAACAAGCCGATGACGCAGGCCCACACCCACAGGAAAAACCTGGCCAGAACACCATCCCAAAGAACCAGGCGCTGCGGCGGGTCCAACGCACCCAGTGTCGGACGTAGAACAAGGTACGCAAAAAACATGCCGCCGACCCAGATCACGGCGGCGGCCACATGGATGGTGTGAGCGATGGCGGAGACGTCTGGCATGCCTTAGCAGATGGCCTTTCCGCCTTGATTTGCAAGGCCCGCAAGGTTGTCGAAATTGGGGCGCGGTATCATACGCCGAGTTTGCGTCCGACTTCCTTGGCCAGGGAACGAACTTCGTCCGCGGCAACACTGCGACGGGCGGTTTCAACAACGCTGGACCCCGCCATCATGGTGGCGGCAAAGGCAACCCTGTTGCCGATGGTCGCCTTGGCCACCGGCATTTTCTCCTCGGCGGCCATCCGTTTGACTTCATCCAGAACCCGGCCCCGGTATGGCACCCGGTTGAGGACGATTAGCGCCGGCACTTTTTCACCCGCCGCCAGCTCCAGGGTTCCCCGTGTCGCCCAAACGTCCATAGGACTTGGTTGAACCGGAATGAGAACCAGATCGGCCGCCCGTATGGCGATTTTCGCATCCGTTTCTGCATGCGGGGGGCAGTCGATAATGACGATGTCGAAAGCGCTGCGCAGTTTGTCGACTTCAGTCGAAACCCGCCAACCGGAGATCTTGCTCAACTGCAGGGAATCCGAGCCATCGCCGTCGCCGCGGAGATCGAACCAGTCAGCCAGGCTCGCCTGCTGATCGGTATCCATCACCGCAACCCGTTTTCCCGTGGCGCTCCACGCGGCAGCCAATTGTGCGGCGACCGTTGTCTTTCCGGCGCCACCTTTTTGTTGGGCGATCGTCAGGATCCTTGCCGGCATTGTTCCCGCCTTTCCTGTGCTTGATTGGTGAACGACCGAAGAGGTAGCGGCACCTCAGGCCCACGTTTTCGCGGCACGATTCGGACCCGTAGGCTACGCCACAAACGCAAATTTTCAAGCGCCGCGTGTGCTCACGACAAAAGGCACGGCACGGCATTCAAACACGACGAATACCCAACGCCGTCGCAGGGTCGTTGACGGTGAATTCCTTGGCGAAGTCGCCGCCGCAATGGCTAAGGTTTGGTCGCCACGTCGGTCAGCTTGTTCAACGCTCCGGACATTTTTTTCACGACCGCGTTCCGATCGGAAATCCCATGACGTTTCGCCAGGTACGCGGGATCATTGTAGGCAACCCGCACCTTGCCATCGGCGCCCTGCCAGGCCAGTACCTTGAGAGGCAAATCGATACCAATAACCTGACTGCTTTGCATCATCGGAGTCCCCAGCTTGGGATTGCCGAAGATCAGGAGTTGGGTCGGGGCCAGGGTGGCACCGATTTTTTGTGCCCCGGCAGCATGGTCGATGCGGGCAAATATCGTGATGCCCTTCTTCTTCATCACCGCTTCGAGGCGATCGAGTGTCGT
>JAJFIG010000127.1 GCA_021775195.1 Rhodospirillales bacterium
CCCATGTAGATGCTCGGCTGATCGGGTCCGACCCGGGGCCCGTCGGAGGCGATGAAGACGTCGGCCCGGAACAGGTCCTTGTGGGCGGCGCAAAGCTCGCGCAGGCCCGGCGAACTGGTTTCCTCGCCGGTCTCGATCAGGATGACGGTGTTGAAACCGAGGGTGCCGCGCTCCTCGAGGACGGCGGCCATGGCGGCGATGTTGATGGTGTGCTGGCCCTTGTTGTCGGCGCTGCCGCGGCCGTAGAGGCGGTCGCCCACCTTTTGCAGGCGCCAGGGCGAGAGGCCGTCCCGCCATTGATCGTCGTAGCCCCGCACGACGTCGCCATGGCCGTAGCTCATGACCGTCGGCAGGTCTTCGCCCTCCATGCGTTCGGCGACCAGGAACGGGCCGGCGCCGACGGGGTTGGCGAGAGTGCGGCAGGTGAAGCCGAGGCCTTCGAGGCAGGGCCGCATCTCGTCGTTGAGATAGGCGGCAAGATCGCCCATGCGGTCGGGTTCCTGGCTCTCGGTGCGGAAGGCGACGCGGCGCTCGAGGTCGTCGAAAAAGACGCCCTCATCGAAATACCGTTCGCTGCGGGCGATGGCGCCTTGGCGGGTGGCGCTCATGGCCGGTAGGCGGTTTCGGGGTCGCCCAGGTCCCAGTAGATGCCGGTGACCAGGGCCATGCCCTCGCGGGTCAGGGACCAGAGGATGTGCTCGTTGGGGGCGTGCTGGGAGCAGCCGGAGTAGCTCAGGGGCAGGCACACGATCGGCAATTCGAGAACGTCCTGGAAGATGTCGTTGCAGATGGAACCGCCGGAATTGGGATTGACCACCGTCATCTCGCCCGTGGTCCGGGTAACGGCGGCGCGCACCCACTGCGCCCAGGGATGGTCGGGATCGGTGCGGGCGGCGGCGAAAACGGCGTCGTTGCCGGGCGGCGGGTCGTCGATGGTGATCATTGGGAACCCGTTGTCGTCGAGATGGCGGCGGAGTGCCGGAAGGATGCCGTCGGGATCGATGCCGACGACGTAGCGAAGCTGACAGTTGGCCCGCGCCCGGGGCGGGATGGCGTTGACCGGATTATCGGGATTGCCGGTGCGGAAGGCGAGGACCTCGAAGGTGTTCCAGCCGTAGACCTTTTCCGCCGTGGTCAGGCCGGGCTCGCCCCAATCGGTGTCGATCTCGGGGGCGTTGGCGCCGCCGTCGCGCTTGATGTCCTTGAGGCAGTCGCGGACCGAGTTGGGGATCGGCCCGGGCCGCCAGGCGTCGATGAGGACCTTGCCCCGGGCGTCGGCGATGGTGGCGATGGCATGGGCCAGGATGATGCCGGGATTGGCCAGGAGCCCGCCCCAGTTGCCCGAGTGATGGCCGCCGTCCCGGAGGTCGATGGAGAGGTCGAAGTTGACGCTGCCCCGGTTGCCCAGGGTTATGTTGGGGCGGGTCATGTCGACGCGGGGGCCGTCGGAGAAGAAATAGACGTCGGCAGCAAAATCGTCCTTGGCGGCTGCGACCAGGTCCTTGAGCCCCTTGGAGCCGTTCTCCTCGCCGGTTTCGATCATGAACTTGGAATTAAAGCCGAGGCTGCCGCGCTCCTCGAGGATGGTGGCGATGGCCGCCATGTGGACCAGATGCTGGCCCTTGTTGTCGGCGGTGCCGCGGCCGTAGACCTTGTCGCCGTCGCGGGTCACGGCCCAGGGCGACAGGCCGTCGCGCCACTGGCCCTCGTAGCCGCGGATGACGTCGCCGTGGCCGTAACCGAGGACGGTGGGCAGGGACGGATTCTCGATGCGGGTGGCCAGCAACGCCGGACCCTGGCCCGCGATGGGGTTGTCGTAGATATGGCAGCCGTAGCCCAGAGCCTCGAACGACGGCGTCATCTCGTCGCTCAGGTAGCGGTAGAGGTCGGGAAGGCGTTCCGGCTCCTGGCATTCGGTGGGCACGGCAACGCACCGTTCGAGGTCTTTGTAATATCCGTCTTCGTCATCGAAATAGGCCAGGGCGCGCTTGACGGCGGCTTCACGGCTCATGAGGCTTTTCTTCCTTCTTGATCGTCATAGAGGTGGCATTCCACGTGTCCGGCCGGGTTGGGGACGGCGCGCGGCGCCACCGTGCTGCAATGGGGCATGGCCTTGGCGCAACGGGGATGGAAGGTGCAGCCCGACGGAGGATCGACGGGGTTGGGGTAGGCGGCGCCGAGTTGGGAATCGGGAACACCCATGGACGGGTCCGGGGTCAGCACCGAATCGAGCAGGGCCCGGGTGTAGGGATGCTGGGGATTGTTGAACAGGGTGTCGGTGTCAGCGATCTCGACGATGCGGCCCAGGTACATGACGGCGACCCGCGTCGCCAGGTGCTCGACCACGGCCAGGTTGTGGCTGATGAGTACGTAGGTGAGGCCCAGTTCCTGGCGTAGGTCTTGGAGCAGGTTGAGAATCTGGGACTGCACCGAAACGTCGAGGGCCGAGGTGGGCTCGTCGCAGATCACCACCTTGGGCCGGTTGATGAGGGCGCGGGCGACGGCGACCCGCTGGCGCTGTCCGCCGGAAAGCTGGTTGGGGTAGTTGTTGAAGACCCGCGGCGGCAGGCCGACCAGGGCCATGATCTCCTCGGCCCGCTGCTTCCAGGTCTCGGGATTGGGGTCGTTCTGGACCCGGAGCGGCAGGGAAATGATCGACCCCACCGACTTGCGGGGATTGAGGGACGAATAGGGGTCCTGGAAGATGGGCTGCAACAGGCGGGCGATCTCCAGGCGGTCGAGGGTCGCGATGGCCTTGCCATCGATTTGGATGTCGCCGGCGGTAGGCAACAACAGCCCCAGCATCATCTTCGCCAGAGTCGTCTTGCCGCATCCGGATTCGCCGACCAGGGCCAGGACCTCGCCCTGCTCGACTTGCAGGGAGACGCCGTTGACCGCGTGCAGGGGGCGCTTGCCCCGGAAGGCGCCGGCGCTGATCATGAAGGTCTGCTGAACGTTCTTGGCCTCGACGATGGTCTCGGTCATGCCGGAACCTTCCGTTTGGCGTTCTCGGCGCATTGGGCCGGCGACAATAGGCAACGGTAGGCATGGTCGGTCGATTCGCCGGCCTTGAGGTCGACATCCGCCGCCGTGCACTCGGGCGTGGCGTAATCGCAGCGGTCATGGAACCGGCACCCCGACAGATCCCCGACCAGGGACGGTACGATGCCGGAAATGGAGCCGAGATGGGCGCCGCGCTTGGTCTTGCCGGGGATGGGAATACAGTCGAGAAGCCCCTGGGTATAGGGATGGGAGGGATTGCCGAAAACCTTTTCGGCGGTACCGCTTTCGACGATCTGGCCGGCGTACATCACCGCCACCCGGTCGGCGACCCGGGCGACGATGCCGAGATCGTGGGTGATCAGCATCAGTCCCATGTGGAACTCCTTCTGCAACTCGGCGAGGAGCAAAAGGATCTGGGCCTGGATGGTCACGTCCAGCGCCGTCGTCGGTTCGTCGGCGATGATCAGGTCGGGGCCGCACATCAGGGTCATGGCGATCATGACGCGCTGGCGGAGGCCGCCGGAAAGCTGGTGCGGGTACTGGCGCAGGCGGCTGGCGGCGGCAGTGATCCCGACCTTTTCCAGCAGGTAGATGGCGCGGTCGCGGGCCTCCTGGCGGGGCACGTTGCGGTGGCGCAGGAGCGCCTCCTCAAGCTGGTTGCCGATGGTATAGGCGGGATTGAGCGAGGTCATGGGCTCCTGGAAGATCATGCCCATGCGGTCGCCGCGAAGGTCGCTCATGCGACGCTCGTCGACGCCCAGGATATCCTCGCCATCAAGGATCAGCCGGTCGGCGTTGCGGCTCGCCGAGCTCGGCAGCAGGTCCATGACGGAAAGGGCCGTCAGTGATTTTCCGCAGCCGGATTCACCGACGATGCAGAGGGTCTCGCCACGGCCGACGGAAAAGCTGATCCCCTGGACGGGATGAAGCATGCCGGCGGACACCGGAATGTCGACGACGAGGTTCTCGACTTCGAGGATATTGCTCAATTGTGGTGCTCCGGCGCGGTGACGTCACGTACCCCGTCGCCCATGAGGTTGATGGCGAGCACCAGGACGAACAGCGCCGTGCCGGGAATGCCGATGAGCCAGGGATCGAAGAACATCAGCCCCTTGCCCTCGGACACCATCAGGCCCCACGAGGGTTCGGGCGGCTGAACGCCGAGGCCGAGGAAGGAAAGCGCCGCCTCGAGCAAAATGGCATGGGCCATCTCCAGGGTGGCGACGACGATCAGGTTGTTGACGATGTTGGGCATGATCTCGGTCATCACGATGCGCGTCGTCGAACACCCCAGGGCCTGCGCCGCGGCGACGTAATCCAGGTTGCGCACCTGCTGGGTGCTACTTCGCATGACCACGGCGAAGCGGTCCCAAATAAGGAGCCCAAGCACCGATATGACGATCCACAACGAGTTGCCGACCAGGGACACAACGGCCAGCGCCACCAGAACTACCGGCATGGAAAGCCGGGTGGTGATGATGAAATTGACCACCATGTCGACGCGGCCGCCGAAGTAGCCAGCAGCGACCCCGAGGGCGGTGCCGATGACGCCGGAGATGAGCATGGCGGCGAAACCGATGAGCAGCGAAATCCGGGCGCCATAGATGAGGCGCGAGAGATAGTCGCGCCCGAACAGGTCAGTGCCCAGGGGATGCTCCCAGGTCGCCTTGGCGGAGTCGTGCCAAATGGGTGGGAACAGCTTTTGCGTCAGGTCCTGATCCAAGGGGTCGTGGGGTGCCAGAAGGGGCGCGAAAATCGCCACCGCGAAGATTAAAATCAGGACCGTGGCGCCGATGGTGATGCCGGCGTGGCTGAAAATGCGCCGGCGCAGGATCACCCCCGGCGAGGGTCCGAGAACCTCCCCGGCCGTCGGCACCTTGGCGGCGGCGGAGGCGATGATGGCCGAATCCTGGGGCGCCATCTCAGCCCACCCTTATGCGCGGGTCGAGGAAGGCATTGAGCATGTCAGCCAGGAAGGTGAGAACGATGTAAAAGCAGGCAAGGATGAGAACGATGGCCTGCATCATCGGCAGGTCACCGCGCTGGATCGATTCCCAGGCCAGGTAACCGAGGCCGTTGATGGCAAAAATGGTCTCGATGACGATGGAACCGCCGAGCATGAACCCGAACTGCACCGCGGCCAGGGCCACCACCGGTATGATGGCGTTCCTGAGGGCGTGCTTGAATAGGACCACGGGGGGCCGTAGCCCCTTGGCGCGGGCCGTGCGGATATAATCCGATGTCAGGACCTCGAGCATGCCGGCCCGGGTCAGGCGCATCACCGCCGGAGTGATGTAATACCCCAGGGCAACGGACGGCATGACGAAATTGAGCCAGGACGCGGTGCCGGTAATGGGCAGAACCTGCCAGGTGATGCCCAACCAGAAGACGAGAATGAGGGCAAACCAGAAACTGGGCAGCGCCTGGCCTACGACCGCCAGCGACAGGGCGAAACGATCGATCATGGTATTGGGGCGCATGGCCGCGAGGACACCCAGGGGGATGGAGAGCACGAGGGCAAAAAGAAGCGCGCACCCGCCCAGGGTCATGGTCGTCGGCAGCCGCGCGAAGATGATGTCGGCGACGTTCACGCGCATGTAATTGGAATAGCCAAAATCGCCGACCAAGGCCTTGGTCAGCCAGTTGGTGTACTGGACGACGAGCGGCTGATCGTAGCCGTAGACCCGGCGAATGTTCTCGATGTCTTCCTGGGTTGCCGATTCGCCGGCCAACGCCATGGCCGGGTCGCCGGAAAGATAGATCAGGGAAAAAGACAGCAAGGAGACCGTGATCGCCACGAGGACGGCAATACCGAACCGCTTGCTGGCGTATATCAACACTGTACGACCCCCCTCGACGGCGGCGACGCCGGCCCGGCTCCCGCATCGGCGGAAGCCGGGCCGACTGTCACGTCGTCAGATCACTTCCACTTGGCGGTGTAGAACCGCGGGATTTCGTCGGGCGTGACCTTAAAGTCCAAGTCGTTGGAGAACACGTAGTACTTGGCGTACGTGAACATGGGCAGCCAATAGAGCTCGCCCGAAATCTTGGACAACGCCTTCTTGTACTCCTTGCGGCGCAGCGCCGGGTCGGTGGAGGTGTCGGCGATTTCCAACGATTTGATGACGTCCGGATCCTTGGCGAAGTCATCGCGGCCGCCGGAGAAGAAGTGGCTGGTGATGGCCGAGACGTCGGGGATCGAGTTGGAGCCCCAGGTCATGTGGTTCACCGGGGTCTGGTTCTTCCACACCAGATCGCGAAGGGCCCGGTACTGCATGAACTTGAGGTTCGCCTTGATGCCGACCTTGGCCAGATCACCGATCACCGCTTCGGTGAATTCACGCTGGCGATAGGCATAGAGGTCGAAGGTGAAGCCGTTGGGATAGCCGGCTTCGGCCAGCAGCTTCTTGGCCTTGGCGGGATCGTAGTTCCACTGCGGCACGTCCTGGGCACAGCCGAACTGCACCGGATGACAGGCCGAATGGGTGACCACCGAAGCGCCGCCGACCATGTTCTTGGCGATCGACTGGCGGTTGACGGCGTGGGCGAATGCCTGGCGGACCTTCTTCTTGGTGAAGAAGTCCTGGCCGCTCTTGCCGTTGGTGTCGAACTGGATGTAGCTGACGCGCATGGTCGGCGCGTTGACCACCTGGACACGGCTTGCCAGCTTCTCGGCCTGGTCCTTGGGCACGTCCCACATCCAGTCGAGGCCACCGGTCAGCAGCTCGGCCATCTGAGTATTCATCTCCTTGATGGTGCGGAAGACCAGATTACCGATCTGCGGCTGACCCTTGGGGCTGCCCTTGAGGTAGTTGTCGTTCTTGGCCATGGTGAGTGACTCACCGACCTTGAGGTTGACGAACTTGTAGGGACCGGTGCCGACCGGTTTGATGGCGCCGATGTCGGGCTTGCCGTCGGGCTTCTTGGGAGCGTTGTCGTAATGGCCGGTGGGCATGATGGCGACGGCGTTGGACAGGTACGGCAGGGCTGCCGGGAAGGGCTTGTGCAAGTTGATCCGCACCTTGTGCTCGCCCAGTTTTTCGGCGCTCTTCATCCAGCTCACGTTCTTATAGGTGAGGACACCGTTGTCCTTGTTGGCAACCCAGTTGATCGTGTAGGCGACGTCGTCGGCGTTGAATTTTTTGCCGTTGTGGAAGACGACGTCCTTGCGGAGCTCGAAGTCCAGGGTCGTGTTGTTGACCCACTTGTAGGACGTCGCCAGAAGCGGCTTGAACTCACCGGTGTCAAGATCCCGGAACAGCAGCATGTCCCAGATGGTCTGGCCGATGATCACCAGTTCACGAGTGTTGTTGTAGTAAGGATCGATGACCGCTTGCTCGCGGTCCGTAGCCCAGACCAACGTGTCGTTGGCCTTTCCGGCCATCGCCTTGCCGGTCCCCAGGGACGCGGCAAGCGCGACCATGGCCGCGGCTGTCATAAGTTTGCGTATCATGAGATCGTTTCCTCCCTAATTATTGATCCGCCTTGATTTAATTAACCAACGTCAAAACGCAGGACAGGCGTGCATTGCCCTTTATGATTCTCGGAATTGCGGGTGGAGTCCATGGCGAATTTGCACCGACCACGATGTCGGCACCATTCGCTTCCGTTCAATGCCTCCCCAGGCGGCCAGCGTTTGGCCCTTGGCAACCTGCCTGTAATATTATATTATAATACTTATTATTAATTTCTAATACTTTAAGGGAAACCCACCTTGCCGTCAACTGCTCGGAAAACCGTCGTGCCCGAGACCGCCGCCGGCGAACGCCCGAAGGCCGAAACCCTGTTCGTCAATTCGGTGGAGAAGGGTTTCCGGGTGCTGGAGGCGTTCCGTACCAGCGGCCGGCCCCTGGGCCTGAAGGAGATCGCCGCGGCGACGGGGCTCGACAAGAGCGCAGCGCAGCGCTTCAGCAACACGCTGCACGAGTTGGGGTACCTGGCCAAGGACCCGAGGACACGGCGCTACCGGCCGGGCATCCGGCTGATGGACTTTTCCTTCACCTACCTGAGCCAGAACCGGCTTGCCGAAATTGCCGTGGCCCGCCTCATCGAGGCCGGCAAGCGCTACCAGACGACCATCAACCTGTGCGAGCTGATCGATACCGAGATCATCTACACCATCCGCATTCCCCACGAGCGTGCCAGCTTCGTCGCCACCGTGCCCGGGCGGCGCATGCCCGCCTTCTGTACCGCCGGCGGAACCGCAATCCTCGCCTTCCGCCCGCCGGAGGAAGCGGCGCAGGTGGTCGACGCGTCGGACCGGCGGCCGCTCACCGACCACACAATCGTCGAGCGGGACGCCGTGCTGGCGCGCATCGCCCGGGCCCGGCGCCAGGGTTACGGCATAGGAATTGAACAATCCCTGCCCCGGGAGATCAGCGTCGCGGCGCCGGTGCTGGACAACAACGGGCGCGCCCTGGCGGCGGTGCAGATCCCGGTCTACAAGCCGCAATGGTCGGTCAGGGAAGCGCGGGCGAAGATCGCCCCCCTGGTCATGGAAACGGCACGCAGCATCTCGGGATCGCTGATGGGGTCGGACGGATGAATATCGTCGAGACCCTCCCCCACGGGATCGAGGAAATCGAGCATTGCTGGATCCCGCTTGACCGTGGCGAAAAGTTATCGGCGCGTTTGTGGATCCCGGAGGGCGCGCGGACGACGCCGGTACCGGCGATCCTGGAATACATCCCCTCTCGCAAGCGCGACTACACGGCGGTCCGGGACCAGGGGACCCATGCCTACCTTGCCGGGCATGGATATGCCTGTGTGCGGGTCGACGTGCGCGGTACCGGGGATTCGGACGGCATCCACAGCGAACAATGGGCCGACGCCTACGACC
>JAJFIG010000128.1 GCA_021775195.1 Rhodospirillales bacterium
GCTCCCATGGGGGCCGATCTGGCGGCGGCGCGGCACTATCTGCGCCGGGCCGAACGGCCGATCATGATCGCCGGGGTCGAGGTTCTGCACCACGATGGGGCGGCGACTGTGGCGGGCTTGGCCGAGGATTTCGGCGTCCCCCTGATCACCACCTACAAGGCCAAGGGGGCTATGCCCGAGGACCATCCCCTGAGTCTGGGCGCCGCTGGCCTGTCGCCCAAGGCTGACGCTCATCTGCTGCCCCTGGTGCGGCAAAGCGACCTGGTGGTGCTGGCCGGCTACGACCCGATCGAGATGCGGGCCGGCTGGCAGGACCCCTGGGACGATCGCACCATGGTCGTGGAGTTCACTTCCCACCCCAACACCCACTACATGCATCAGGCCAAACTCAGCTTCGTCGGCCATGTCGGCGCCGGGCTCGAGACCTTGCGCGCCGGTGTCGAGCCGCGCCCGACCTGGCCCGGCGGCGAGCCGGCGGCGGTGCGCGCCGCTATCCGTCAGGCCTTTCCCCGCGATGAAGACTGGGGGCCAGCGGCGGTGGTCGATACCGTACGCGGCGTCCTGCCCCGGGACGGCGTGGCGACGGCGGATACCGGGGCGCACCGGATCCTGGTGAGCCAGACCTGGGAATGCTATGAGCCGCGGACCCTGCTGCAGTCGACGGGGCTCTGCACCATGGGCTGTGCCCTGCCCCTGGCGACGGGCTACAAGCTGGCCAATCCGGAGCGGCCGGTGGTCGCCTTCACCGGCGATGCCGGCCTGGAGATGGTGCTGGGCGAGCTGGCGACGCTCAGGGACCTGCGCCTGCCGGTGGCTGTTGTTGTTTTCGTCGACGATTCCCTGGCCCTGATCGAGCTCAAGCAGCGGCGGTCGGGTTTGCAGAAGCTGGGCGTCGACTTCGGCGCCACCGACTTTCCCGGGGTCGCCGAGGCCATGGGCGGGGTCGGGGTCACGGCCGGTAATCGCGATGACCTGGCCGCCGCCCTGGAGGCGGCCTTCGCCCGCGATACCTTTACCGTCATCGCCTGCCCCATCGGCGGGCGGCCCTACGACGACCGCTTCTGACGCTCCTCAACGGAAAACATAGATGGGGCTGGACCAGACCAGGTGCCCGTCCTCCTGGGTGATGCAGACGTAGAAGGCGTTGTCGCGGCCGTCGAGAAGGGGCAGCCGGCGCTCGACGGTCAGGGTCTTGTGCGGGTTGTCGTCGGGCAGGCGGAAGACACGGATGCGCCGCGAGATGCCGCCGGCGTCGAAGTTGGTGTCCTCCATGCCGATGTCGGCGATGGGGATCTGGCACTGGACCAGGGCGGTGTCGATGCTGAGGGTCCCGGCCTTGGGGTCGGCGAGCCAGGCGTCGAAGCCGCCGAAGCCGCCGGTGGTCAGCGCCGTCCACTCGAGGGCGCCGGGGCCGGTTTGCTCGAACTTCTTGTCCAGGTTATAGGAGTTGATGGGAGCCAGACGCTCGAAGGCATTGCCCTCCAGCCGGGCGTTGCCGTCCCAGATGGTCTGGCGGCCGCGGCCGCGGTATTCGGAGCCCTCCCAGACAACCCGGATGCGGTTGCCGAAGTCGGTTTCGGCGTAGGGACGGACGGTCTCCAGCACGTCGAGGCCATTTCTGATCTCCATGCGCTCGATGGGGGCCGAGGCGTGGGCGTCGACGGTGATGGTGACAGCGTCGTCGCCGCTGCACAGGATGTCGCCCATGATGGCGTTATCGGCCGGTTCGCTGAAGGTATCCCCGACGTTGGGGTCATCGTCGAATTGCTCCGCCGGGTTGTCGAACTGGGCGCGCACGTCGAGGAGCATGCGGCAGCCGGTGGTGCCGTAGTGATGGCGGCGGCGAAGGGCCTCGATGACGCCGGCGCGGGAAAATTCGGGCGCCAGGGTGCAGGTGAGGCCGCCGTAGGCGCCAAAGAGGGTGGCGCCGGGGAAGCTGGCCCCTGGACGGCCCTTGTGGCCGTCGGAGTTGGAGACGATGCCGACCCGATAGCCCTGCTCGAAGGCGTCGTGGATCAGCCACTCGAAGGTGCCCCAGGCGGAATGGACCTCGACGGCGCTTTCCAGGCGCAGGTCATGGGCCATCTTGATGTCGGCGTAGCGGCCGCCGATATGGGCGAAGACGACGCAGTCCTCGTCCTTCAGCGCCTGGAACAGGTCGGCGGCGGAATGGGCGTCGGTATCGACGTCGGAGAGGTCGTCGACGAGGGCGTGGGACGAGCGGTGGATGGTCCGTCCCTCGTTCATGAACAGGACGTTGCGGTCGCCGCCGAGGCCGGTGTTGCCCGACCACTCATAGCCGGGGAAGACGATGAACCCGCCGTCCTGGTTGAACTCGGCGGTCAGCTCGTTGAGATGGGCCCAGAATTCGCCGGTGATCTGGAAGTCGTTGCCCTGGTGGGAGCAGGTGTCGAGGAAGGCCTTGTCGCGGGCGAACTCCAAAAACTCACGGGCCGAGTTGGTGCCGATGGTCTCCTCCGACTGGCCGTGGAGGTCGCCCCAGTAGGGGAGCAGCTCGGGAGCGTCTGAAATGCGCAGCGGGTTGGAGGTGGCGAGCACTGTGCCGTCGCCGCCGACCATGTCGATGGTGAGGTCGCCCGCCTCGGCGACGCTCAGGTTCTCCACCGTGACCGAGAAGTCGCCGGGGGTGAAAGTGACGGTCTCGGGCAGGCCGGCGACCGGGCGGCTGGGGCGCAGTGTCACGGTGCCCTCGCAGCGGTCGCTGGGGTTGCCCCACTTGTCCTCGCCCTTGATCTTCAGCGCGAAAGACTGGCCGGCACCGCGCTCGGTGGGCAGCACGGCTTTCCACATGGCGGGGGGGCCGGGGACGATGGATATCACCGGCTGATCGGGAAGTTCGACGTAGTTGTAGGTGGCGATGGCGTCGGTGAGGATGCGGAATTCGAAGGTCTCCTCGCAGAAGGTCTGGATGCGGATGCCGGGCGATCCCTGGCGGGTGTCGCCGAAGCGGATGACGATCCGGTCCCCTTCCCTGAGGAACCCCCGCACCACCTTGATGTAGAGGGTCTTGTCCCAGGGCCGGATGTTGCCCTTGGGGTCGTAGCGGAGTTCGAGGACGGCGTTGTTGGAGGCCTCGACGGTGGTGTAGTTGGCGGCCTCGGGGTTGTCGAACTGGGGCCGGCCCATGTCGCTGGCGAAGCGGTGGACGACCTTGATGCTGCCGGTGTCGTCGACACCGAAATAGCCCGCCGTGTAGGTGACGGTGAAGGACTGGAAGGAGCCGGCCTCGAACCGCCCGCTGGGCTCGACGGTAGCGGTGCCCATCATGTGGGGCAGGTAGACGGAATGGGGCATGGGGTCCTCCTGGGCGGGTTGGCCGGCTCTTATGGGATGCAGACGGGACTGTTTTAGAGGGAATCACCGGGTTTGCCCATGGCATTCCCCGTGACCGACGTGCCCTTCATTCCACGTCGACGAGCACGCCCGGGTTCATGATCCCCTGTGGGTCCAGATCCCGCTTGGCGCCGCGGTAGGCGGCGGCGAAGAGGTCGGGGCGCTGCTTGTCGTACCACGGCCGGTGCAGGCGGCCGACGGCATGGTGGTGGGTGACGGTGCCGCCGAGGCGGTTGACGGTCTCGGCGGTGGCGGCCTTGATGGCGTCGTACTGCTCGATCAGGGCGTCCTTGCGCCCCAGCGTGCGCCAGGTGAAATAGGGGGCGGGGCCGTCGGGGTAGGCGTGGGTGAAGCGGCACGACAGGAAGCCGTCCATGCCGGTGACCTCGCGGATGGCGGCGGCGGCCTCGGTCATGACGGTGGCGTGGAAGTCGGGGAAGCGGTCCCAGGTGATGGCGGTCTCGAAGGTCTCGTTGAGGATGCCCCGGGCGGTGAAGAACTCGCGGTAATAGGGCGCGCGGATGAAATAGTCGCGCCAACGCCCGGCCTGGCCGCCGCGCCGGGTTTCCTCGTCGCCCTCGCGCTCGGCGATGCCGCCGAGGTCGGCGCAGCACTCCAGCGCCAGGTCGAGCCAGTGATCGACCGCGTGATGGGCGGACTCGAAGGTCAGGACCATCAGGCTCTCGCCCTCGGGGCTGGCCCCCGACATGCGGGTTTCGTTGCCGTCGATGAGGCGGCAGTTGGCGGGGTAGAGACCGGCCTGGGCGACGGCGCGGATGGCCTCGGCGGCCTTGTAGAAGTCGGCGAAACGGACCGAGGCGGAGGCCCGGTGAACCGGCCTGGCGTGGAGCCGGGTCCAGGCCTCGGTGATGATGCCCAACGTGCCCTCGGAACCCATGACCAGGCGGTCGGGACTGGGGCCGGCGCCGGAACCCGGCAGGCGGCGGCTTTCCATGACGCCGGCGGGGGTGACGGTGCGGATGCTCTCGATCATGTCGTCGATGTGGGTGTAGACGGTGGCGAAGTGGCCGCTGGAGCGGGTGGCGATCCAGCCGCCGAAAGTGGAGAGGGCGAAGGACTGCATGTAATGGCGCAGGCTGAGGCCGTGGGGCTTGAGTTCGGCCTCCAGGGCCGGACCCTTGGCGCCGCCCTGGATGCGCGCGGCCCGGGACGTGGTGTCCACCTCCAGCACCCTGTCCAAATGTTGGAGGTCGATGGAGACGGCGCCGGCGCGCTCGCCTGCCGGCATGTTGGCGCCGTCGACGACGCTGGTGCCGCCGCCATAGGGAACGGCGGCGATACCAGCCCCGGCGCACCAGTCGAGGAGCGCCCGGACATCATCCTCGGTCTTCGGATACGCGACCCAGTCGGGAGGATTGGAGAAATCGCGGGCGAAGGCGCGGACGTTGTCGCGGAAGGAGCAGCCGTAGGTGTGGACGACACGCTCGCGCCTGTCGTCGGTGCACAAAGCGGCGAGGCTGGCCGGCGGGGTCACCCGGGGAGCGCGGAGATCGATCTCGTCCAGGGTCACGAAGGGCGTTGCCTCGAACCCGTCGACGCCCAGGTGCGGCCCCCAGAACGCCTCCAGGTCCCGGTTCTCGTCCGCCGTCAGGCTCTCTTCCTCGTATCCCCACCCCTGAATCTTGTAGGTCGCCATGGCGTGCTTCCCTTCTCCGTTCGGATTTCCCTGCCTTTCAAGCATGCGGGAAACGAACCGTCCATCAAGGGACAATTCAGGCCGCCTGGACGCGACGCAGGCCGTGGCAGTGGTGAGAAATGGGGGTTAAGGTGAGGGAGCGGTGGATTTAGCTTCCAAGGAAGAGCCCCATGACGGACAGGGTAAACGGCTTCGTTTCCGGCGATGCCATTCAAATGGAGGGGGCGGCGGATGGCCCGCTCAAGGGATTGCGCTTCGCTGCCAAGGATATCTTCGACGTTGCCGGCCATGTCACCGGGGGCGGCAATCCGGACTGGGCGCGGACCCATGGTCCGGCGACGGAAACGGCGCCCGCGGTCCAGAGACTCCTCGACGCCGGGGCGACGCTGGCGGGAAAGACCATCACCGACGAGCTGACCCGGGGCATCCTCGGCATCAACGCCCACTATGGGACTCCCGTCAATCCACGGGCGCCGGACCGGGTGCCCGGCGGGTCGTCCAGCGGTTCGGCCTCGGTTGTGGCCGAGGGCTTGGTGGACTTCGCCCTCGGCTCCGATACCGGCGGCTCGGTGCGCGTGCCGGCGAGCTTTTGCGGCATCCATGGCATCCGCCCCACCCACGGCCGGATACCCCTTAAGGGCATAATCGAACAGGCCCCGAGCTTCGATACCGTCGGCTGGTTCGCCACCGACGCCGGGGTCATGGAGCGGGTTGGGACGGTGCTGCTCGACAGGGGTGGTGCGTCACCGCCGTTCTCGAAGCTGGTGGTCGCCGAGGATGCTTTCGCCATCGCCGGCACCGACGTCAACGTCGCGGTGGCGCCGGTTGTCGGAACCGCGAAGGGGCTTCTGAATGGTTGGGAAAACCTGCACCTGTGCCCGACGGACCTTGCAGCCTGGCAAAATGCCATGTTCACGGTCCAGCAATGGGAGGCCCACCGTTCCTTCGCCGATTGGATCGACCGGATCAATCCCCGGTTTTCCTACGACGTTGCCCAGCGTTTCGTGATGGCCTCGACAGTCACCGGTGAAGATGTCAAAGCCGCCGAGCGTGTTCGCCAGGGGCACCAACAACGCATGGAGGCGGTCCTGGCGCCGGGAACCGTCATCGCCCTGCCGACGACGCCGGCACCGGCGCCGCTCCGCAATCTGCGTCAGTCGCAAATGCGCGAGGTGCGGCAGCGAATCGTGACCCTCACCTGTATCGCCGGTGCCGTGGGCCTGCCCCAGGTCAACATTCCAGTGACGACCGCCGACGGCCTGCCCGTCGGGCTGTCGCTGATCGGGCCCCGGGGGTCCGACGAAATGCTGCTGTCCTTCGCCGGTTCCCTGATACGATCGGCGGATTTCCGGTAGAGGTAACGATCATGGGCGTGCGGGTTCTTTTGATGACGGTCCTCGTCGCATGGGTGGTGGTGTCGGGCACGGGACCGCTCGCGGCCCAGTCCGTGGACGAGGCGTGGTTGGCGCAACTCCGGGCCAACGGGTTCCGCCACGTCATCCAAAAGGGGGACACCCTGGAGCGCTTGGCGGAACGCCGCTACGGCAACCGGCATATGGTCGGTGCCGTCCAGCGCTTCAACAAGATCGAGAACCCCCGAAAGCTGCGCGCCGGGAGCGAGGTCGTGCTTCCCGAGGTCGAGACCTTGGTGGCGCCGGGCTCGGACACCGGGAGGCGCGCGGTGCTCGATGCCAAGGCCCATTACGACCGGGTCTTCAAGACCTTGTGGGACATGGGGACGAGCGGGCGGTCGTTTCTTAGCGCCCAGTCGATGCCGCGGGACATTCGCAAGGAACTTCTGGCGGCGGTGAAGGTCCTCGAGGACATGCCCAAACGGAGCGGACAGATGAAGACGGCGCTGCGCCTGCTCAAGGCCATGGCGGCGGGCCGCTTCGACGAATACGGATACGACCTCGACGACGTCAACCGCCGCTTCGCCTATGAAATCCGAAACCTTCAATAATCCTGGTGAAGGCCCAACTCACTGAATGCGTTGGCTGGGGCGGGAGGATTCGAACCTCCGAATGCCGGTATCAAAAACCGGTGCCTT
>JAJFIG010000129.1 GCA_021775195.1 Rhodospirillales bacterium
AACTGGGCCTGCTGGGCATGCTGGTGCCCGAGGAATGGGATGGGGCGGGTGCCGACCATGTCGCCTACGCCCTGGCCCTTGAGGAAGTGGCGGCCGGCGACGGTGGCTGCTCGACGGTGATGAGCGTCCATAACGCCGTCGCCTGCGTGCCCATTCTCCGCTACGGCACCGACGAGCAGAAGGACCGCTTCCTCAAGCCCATGGCGCGGGGCGAACTTCTCGGCGCCTTTGCCCTGACCGAACCCCAGGCCGGGTCCGATGCCGCCGCCATCAAGTGCCGGGCCGTGCGCGACGGCAATCATTTCGTCCTTTCAGGGACCAAGCAGTTCATCACCTCGGGCGCCAACGCCGACGTCGCCATCACCTTCGCCGTCACCGACCCGGAAAAGGGCAGAAAGGGGATCTCCGCCTTCATCGTCCCCACGGATACGCCGGGCTACACCGTTGCCGGGATCGAGAAGAAGATGGGACAAAAGGCTTCCGACACGGCACAGATCCTTTTCGAGGACGCCCGCCTGACCCCCGACTTGATGCTCGGCGGGGAGGGGGAGGGATACCGTATCGCCCTCAGCAACCTCGAGGGCGGGCGTATCGGCATCGGCGCCCAGTCCGTCGGCATGGCTCGCGCTGCCTTCGAGGCCGCCAGGGATTACGCCCGCGAGCGCACTACCTTCGGCAAGGCGATCGCCGAACATCAGGCCGTCGCCTTCCGCCTTGCCGACATGGCGACCGGCATCGAGACCGCGCGCCAGATGGTGCTGCACGCCGCGGCGCTGCGCGACGCCGGCCTGCCGTGTCTGAAGGAGGCCGCCATGGCCAAGCTCTATGCCTCGGAAACGGCCGAGGCCGTGTGCTCGGCCGCCATCCAGGTCCACGGCGGCTACGGCTACGTCGAGGACTTCCCCGTCGAGCGCATCTACCGCGACGTCCGCGTCACCAGCATCTACGAGGGCACCAGCGACGTCCAACGCATGATCATCAGCCGGGCAATCCTTGCGGAGTAGAAAGTCCATGACCGACACTGTTGAATTCTATTTCGATTTTTCCTCGCCCTACGGCTATTTCGCCAGCCACCGCATCGACGGCCTGGCGGAAAAGTTCGGGCGCGAGGCCATCTGGAAGCCCGTCATGCTGGGCGCCATCATGAAGGAAACAGGCAACAAGCCTTTGAGCTATCAGCCGGTGAAGGGGGAATACAGCCGCCATGACTGGGAGCGCCTGGGCCGCCAGATGGAGGTGCCCTGGGTCATGCCCGATCCTTTTCCCATCGCCACGCTGGCGGCAGCCCGCGCCTTTTACTGGCTCGACGACAAGGACCGCGATCAGGCGCGCCTGTTTGCCAAGTCGGCTTTCGCAACCTATTTCGGCGAAGGCCGGGACATCACAGCCGCCGAGACCGTCGCCGACATCGCCGAGCCCCTCTACGTCAAGCGCGACGATCTGTTAACCGCCGTCCAGGACCCCGCCATCAAGGAGCGCCTGAAACGGGAAACCACGGAAGCGATCGAAAAGGGCGTCTTCGGCTCGCCCTATTTCATCGTCGACGGCGAGGGGTTCTGGGGCTCCGACCGCCTGTGGATGGTCCGGAAATGGATGGCGGGGCAACGGTGGTAATAGCGTCATGACCGTCATCAAGTCCGCCGTCGATACCCGCTCGGCCGCGTTTGAAGACAACGCGGCGGCAACCCGTGCCCTGGTCGATGACCTGAGGGCGCGGGTGGCGGAGATCAAGCAGGGCGGCGGTGAGCGCGCCTGTACCCGCCATCTCGAGCGGGGAAAGCTCTTGCCCCGTGAGCGCATCCGCCAGCTTCTCGATACCGGCTCGCCGTTCCTGGAGCTTTCCCAGTTCGCGGCCTTCGGCATGTACGAGGGCGATGTCCCCTGCGCCGGCATCATCACCGGCATAGGCCGCATCCGCGACCAGGAATGCATGGTCATCACCAACGACCCGACGGTGAAGGCCGGAACCTATTATCCCATCACCGTCAAGAAACACCTGCGCGCCCAGGAGATCGCCCGCGAGAACAACCTGCCGTGTGTCTACCTGGTGGAATCCGGCGGCGCCAACCTGCCCCAACAGGACCACGTCTTTCCCGACCGCGATCACTTCGGCCGCATCTTCTACAACCAGGCCACCATGTCGGCGGCGGGCATTCCGCAAATATCGGTGGTCCTTGGCTCGTGCACTGCCGGCGGTGCCTACGTTCCCGCCATGTCCGACGAAAGCATCATCGTCAAGGATCAGGGCACGATCTTTCTTGGCGGCCCACCCCTGGTCAAGGCGGCCACCGGCGAGGTCGTCAGCGCCGAGGACCTGGGCGGCGCCGACGTCCATTCCCGCACCTCGGGCGTAACCGATCACTACGCCCTCGACGACGCCCACGCCCTTGCCATTGCGCGCCGCGCCGTCGGCAACTTCAACCGGACGAAGCGCATCGAACTTGCCGTCCGCGAACCCGCCGAACCCCTCTACGATGCCTCGGAAATCCATGGCATCGTCCCCACCGACCTCAAGAAACCCCTCGACGTGCATGAGGTCATTGCCCGCCTCGTCGATGGATCGGAATTCGACGAATTCAAGCAGCTCTACGGGACGACGCTGGTCTGCGGCTTCGCCCACATCTTCGGCTATCCCGTTGGCATCATCGCCAACAACGGCATCCTGTTTTCGGAATCGGCGCTGAAGGGGACCCATTTCATCGAGTTATGCAGCCAGCGTGGCATCCCGCTGATCTTCCTGCAGAACATTACCGGTTTCATGATTGGTCAGAAGTACGAGGCCGGCGGTATCGCCAAGGACGGCGCCAAGATGGTCACGGCGGTCGCCTGTGCCCGCGTGCCCCGCTTCACCGTGATCATTGGTGGCAGCTTCGGCGCCGGTAACTATTCCATGTGCGGTCGCGGTTATTCGCCCCGATTCCTTTGGATGTGGCCCAACGCGCGCATCTCGGTCATGGGTGGCGAACAGGCGGCGGGGGTCCTTGCCACCATCCGCCGCGACGCCATCGAGGCCCGGGACGAGACCTGGAGCGACGAAGACGAGGATGAATTCCGCAACCCCATCCTCGAGCAGTACGAAACCCAGGGCCATCCCTATTACGCCAGCGCCCGCCTCTGGGATGACGGTATCATCGATCCCGCCGAGACCCGGACCGTCCTCGGTCTGGGATTGTCGGCGGCCCTCAACGCGCCGGTGGAGAAGACGACCTTCGGCGTCTTTCGCATGTGAGGGGGTATCATGACCGAAACACCCCTGCTTATGGAAATCGACGATGCCGGCACCGCCTGGCTGACCCTCAACCGGCCTGAAATCCATAACGCCTTCGACGATACCCTCATCTCCGATCTGGCCGAGGCTCTCACGGCGTTGGCCGGCAATCCCTCCGTCCGCGTCCTGGTGCTGGCCGCCGAGGGCAAGAGCTTCTCCGCCGGCGCCGACCTCAACTGGATGCGGCGCATGGCCGCCTATTCGGTCGATGAGAACGTCGAGGACGCTACTGTCTTTTCCCGAATGCTCAACGCCCTCGACCGCTTTCCCCGCCCCACGGTCGCCCTGGTCAAGGGGGCGGTGTTTGGCGGTGGCATCGGCCTGGTCGCCGCCTGTGACATTGCCATCGCCGCCGAGGATACGGTTTTCGCCCTCTCGGAGGTCAGGCTGGGCCTGATCCCGGCGGTCATCTCGCCCTACGTCGTTGCCGCCATCGGTGCTCGTCAGGCGCGGCGCTATATGCTCACCGCCGAACGCTTCGGTGCTTCGGACGCGCTCCGCTTCGGCCTCGTTCATAAGGTGGTGCCGTCGGAGGAGTTGCGTGCCGCCGGCGACCTAATCCTGGGAATCCTTGCCGCTAACGGTCCCGCTGCCATCGCCGAGGCCAAGGACCTGATCTTCGCCGTCGCCGGCCGCCCGGTAGACGATGCCGTGCTCGACGACACTGCCCGGCGCATCGCCCGCCTGCGCGCATCGGACGAGGGCAGGGAAGGGGTGGCGGCGTTCCTTGAGAAGCGCAAGGCCGCCTGGATGAAGGAATAGCCGTTCCTGTGTTCTCCAAAATTCTCATAGCCAACCGGGGTGAGATCGCCTGCCGCGTCATAGCGACGGCGCGGCGTCTAGGTATCGCTACCGTCGCCGTCTATTCCGAGGCCGAC
>JAJFIG010000130.1 GCA_021775195.1 Rhodospirillales bacterium
TGATGCGCCAGCATCACCGCGCATCGCGCGCCTTTCCGGATGAACCTGGGAAGCCGTCGTATGGGTACCATATGTTGGATTTTATCCACTAGGTTGAAAAAGGTAGCAATGGTGCGCCCGCCAGGATTCGAACCTGGGACCTGCGGATTAGAAGTCCGCTGCTCTATCCAACTGAGCTACGGGCGCAGCCTCTGGGGTTCATGCTAACCAGCATAGGCCGAACGGCCGGTTATGCCAAAGAACGCCGCAAAAGAGTCAAAACCGGTTTCAGGTAAAATTCCTGGCATAGCTCTTCGGTTGGATGCGGGGAGATTTCGCCTCCAGGACACGATACGCCAAGCCGTTCCGGGTGGCGTAGGCAACGGCCTCGTCCTTGCTGTCGAACTTCAGACGCACCTGTGCGCTGGTATCGGTTGAACCACTCCAGCCCATCAGGGGATCGATTGCCTTGGCGGCTTCCGGTTCATATTCCAACACCCATTTCCGGGTGTTCGCACGCCCTGACTGCATGGCGTTCTTCCTCGGTTGGTAGATTTGAACCTCGGTCATGACAGGCCCCATCTCACAGTGGCTCATGGATTGGTCGGGGAGACTGGATTCGAACCAGCGACCCTCTGCTCCCAAAGCAGATGCGCTACCAGGCTGCGCCACTCCCCGACGGGCGGAAATCCCGGGATTTCTAGGCTTTTCAGACGCTAAAGGCAAGGATCGTTTGGGTCCACTGGAAGCATAACGGCGATAATCGCCTTGTAGGCCTGGTGTCGGAAGCACTTGTCGACCAGACGTAACCCGCGAACGCGCCAACAATCACCGATTAGGAAAGCAATGCCGAGTAGTGGTATTCTAGTCCCTCGCATTTGGTGGAATGAGTCGCCACATATGCGTAACCGGACCGTCGACAGGGAATTCTGGGGTGGCGGAAATCTAAAGGTCCGTTGTCAATCTTTGCATGGATCAGGACTCGGGAAGCTCAATCGCCGCTTCCCGGGCCGAATTCAAGACACGAAGAGGGAACGGATATGAAGAAAACTCTTATCAGTATCGTCGTGGTTGTTGTGATCCTGGTCGGTGCCGTCGTCATCGTTCCAGGTTTCATCCCGACAGAAACTTATAAGCAACAAATCTCCGAACAGGTTAAAGCGGCCACCGGGCGGGACTTCGCGATTAATGGTGACGTCCGCCTTTCGGTGTTGCCCAGGCTGGAGCTCGAAGTTAACGACGTGGCTTTTTCCAACGCGCCGGGCGCGGCCGATGCCGAGATGGCGAAGCTTGCAAAGCTGCTGGTCGAGTTGGACTTGATGCCCCTCCTCTCCGGTGAGGTCGTGGTCGACCAGTTCGTCCTCGTGGATCCGGTAATCCACCTGGAAGTGGACAAGAACGGGAAGGCCAACTGGGTTTTCGAGAATTCCGGTGGTGCCGCGCCGGCCAAGCAAACGGCGGACGCCGGATCCGGAGGTGCCGCCCTGTCCAATCTGAGTCTGGGTGATGTCCGCCTGGTGAACGGTACGGTGACCTTCAAGGATGCCCAGAGCGGCCGCAACGAGACCCTCGACGATATCAACATGTCGATCTCGCTGCCCGACCTGGACCAGCGCCTGACCATGGATGGCGCCCTGGTCTGGAAGGGAGAAAAGATCGAGTTGGCGCTCAATGCCGACAGCCCCCGAAAGTTGATCGAGGGTGGCACCAGCCCGGTCGACGTCAAGGTGTCGACCACGCCGGTGACGTTCGCCTACAAAGGCAGCTTTACCAAGGCAGAGCCCATCAAGGCTGGTGGAACCATTACCCTCGACGTTCCATCGATCCGCAAGTTGACGGCATGGGTGGGGACACCACTGGACATGCCGGGCACGGGCCTGGGACCGTTTTCGGTCAAGGGAGAATTGTCCATGACCGGGCAGAAGATTGCCTTCACCAATGCCCAAATCGGGCTGGATGCAATGAAGGCAAAGGGTTCATTGGCCGTGGACGCGGAACGCGCCCGTCCCTTCATCCAGGCCAAGCTCGACGTCGACACGTTGGATCTCAATCCCTACCTGCCGCCGGAATCGAAAGAAGCCAAGGCCGATGCGGGCAAGGGTGCGGATGCAGGGCCGACACAATGGAGCGATGACCCCCTGGACCTCAGCGGCTTGAAAGCCGCGGATGCAGATATGACGTTCAGCACCGGAGGCATACTGGTGCGCAAGATCAAGGTCGGGCGTAGTGCGCTTGGCGTGACGTTGAAGAATGGCAAGCTGGTAGCGATGCTGAACGAGATGCAGCTCTACGACGGCAACGGCAAGGGCCGGGTCATGGTGGATGGCGGTGCCAAAATCCCCACGGTGGAAAAAAGCTTCACCCTGAGCGGTGTGCAGGCGGAACCTTTGCTGCGGGACGCATCGGATTTCGAGCGTCTGTCGGGCCGGCTGGAGCTTGACATCAATATTGCCACCAAGGGGCGCAGCCAGCGCGAGATGGTAGCCGTCCTTGGTGGGGCCGGCGGCGTCAAGTTCATCGATGGTGCGATCAAGGGCATCAACCTAGCTGCCATGGTCCGCAACGTGACCTCGGCCTTCCTGGACAAAGGAGCCAAGGAGGTTCAGAAAACCGACTTTGCCGAACTGTCGGGTACGTTCAAGATCACCAAGGGAATCCTGGCCAACAAGGACTTGACGATGCAGGCACCGTTGTTGCGGCTGAGTGGCGCCGGGACCGTGGATATGCCCAAGAAGACGGTCGACTACCGGATCGAGCCCAAGGCTGCGGCAACTACCAAGGGTCAAGGTGGCGGAGCCGATGTCGCGGGGCTCATGGTGCCGGTACTCGTCGACGGACCATGGCATGACCTTTCGTATAAACCGGACCTCAAGGGCATGCTCGGTGCCGCCGTGAAGTTGCCGTCGGATGTCGGGAAAAGCGTCGGTGGTCTGGTCAAGGGCGGCGCCGGTGGCGCCAAGGACGCGGTTTCGGGAACCTTGGGCAAACTGAAGGAGATCGCGCCTGCCGTGGGTGGAACGAGCAAACCCGCGGAGGCGCCGTCGTCCCCGTCAGCCAATCCTTTGGGTTCGGTGAAGAAACTGTTCGGCAAGTGACGGTTTTGGGGCTCGCAAATAGCCCCGTTGGTTGTTTGCGGTTCGACAACTGATGGCGATCAACGGTTGGCCGCTGGGACTGACGGCGCGGACCTCGATGTCCTGATCCGGTAGCAGTATCTTCCAGGCGATATCGGATCCTGATGGGCAAACCGGCCGCAGCCGCGCCGTCGTTCCTGCAACATCGTTGCCGTCACGCTCGTTCGTCGCCGACCGGGGAGCCCGGACGTCGACCCATACAACGCCAGGGCCGGTCGTGATCTCGGTGACTTCCCGACTCGGCTTCGTGTGGTAATAGCCGCGTAGGTATTCCGCTGCCTCCTTGAGCGTGCGACTTGGCAAGGGGCTCGGCGGATTTTGGCTGTAATAGACGGCCGCCATGGCGGCGACGAATCCCAGAACCAGT
Organism: Rhodospirillales bacterium; assembly: GCA_021775195.1. Taxonomy (GTDB): domain Bacteria; phylum Pseudomonadota; class Alphaproteobacteria; order Rhodospirillales; family 2-02-FULL-58-16; genus JAJFIG01. The sequence continues at coordinate 3,481 of JAJFIG010000130.1, forward strand.
ACCGGACGAGGACGAGGGCGCATTTTCTCTCATCCCACTAATTCGAGGAGCCTGGCAAGATTTTCATTGCCTGCCCGGCCCCCGTTCCCCAGGTTGGAGTGACGACAGTTCTAACCCTACTGCTGATCATGGAATGTGTTTCGATTGTGGTTTTTGGGCTTTTGATCGTATTTAGAGGAATTTGATACGTGTTTCTGAATTTTTTCCTAGTATTTAGGCAAAAAAAACACCCGCTCATCCCTCATATGGGGGATGCATTGTCGCCGCTATCGCCCGTACCATTCTCCCGTCCAGGCAACTCGTACATCGGAGTGGCCGGACCTACCCCACCCCATTCTTGTTATGACGGCCCCGAAGGCGCAACCCGACCCCCGAGACTATCGGTGCAACGGTGGAGTTTTAGGCCAGTGTCCAAAAGAAACAGAATGCAAACGGTACTTCGCTGCCTGATCGTTCTTTGCCCCCTGCTTGCGGGGGCCTGTGCGGCGCCTATTCCGTTCCAGATCGCAAGCTGGACAGCGGACGGGATCAGCTATCTGGCGACCCGGAAGTCGGTTACCGATCACGGACTGTCGGTCATCGTCGGCCAGGACTGCGCCCTGCTTCGCGGGCTGACCGAGGGCGCCGTGTGCCGGGACGAGGCGGATGCCCTTGGTGCCATCGCCACGGCTGCGGGTCCTGGAGCCTCACCTACGCAACAGTCGGCGGAAAGACTGGCCACGCTTGATGCCGCCCTGGAGGCGGAATACGCGCTGGATTCGAGCAACCCGGCCCTGGCGGCCCGCCTCAACAACCTGGCGCTCGCCTATCAGGCCGACGGCGATTTCGCCAGCGCGGAAAGCGCCTATAACCGCTCCCTGGCAATCTGGGAACGCACCCTGGGACCGAACCATCAGGATCTGGCCATGGGCCTCGACAACCTGGCATCCCTTTATCAAATCCAGGGCCGGTACGCGGAGGCGGAGCCGCTCCACCGGCGCGCCCTCGATATTTTCGAGCAGTCCCTGGGAACACGCCACCTTCAGGTCGCCCTGACCCTCAACAACCTGGCATCCCTGCAGGGGGCCCAGGGCCGCTACGGGGACTCGGAAACCCTGAACAAGCGGGCGCTGGTCATCCTCAAGGATAACCTGGGTCCGAAACATCCGGACGTCGCCGCCAGCCTCCACAACCTGGCACGGCTGTACGTGGCGCAGGCCCGCTACGACGAGGCCGAGCCGCTGTACAAATTGTCGCTGCGGATCTGGACCAGGGCTCTCGGTTCCGATGACGCCAAGGTCGCCGAAAGCCGGAGGAGTTACGCCGCCCTGCTGAAAAAGACCGGTCGCGGCGCCAAGGCAGAGCGGATGGACGGTAGTAGCCGCGGCGACATTGTCGAACGTGCCCCCGACGACGGCACGCCGGATCATTCCTGACCACCGGTCAACACGCTTCTATTTTCAAGTCGGCAACCGAGCACGCTTGGTAGCCGATAACATTCTCCGTGCTCACGGGCCTAGATCTTCTCCACGTCCACGTCCTGAGACCGCCTGCCGTAATGGTCCCCGAGGTCGGCACCGCAAGGATGGGCCTTGGGTTGCCTGCCCCCGTCTTCCGAACGCTTCGGGGGCTGGTTGACCTCGAACAGGCGTTGCTGCTGTTCGAGCAGGTGCAGGTAGTTGTCGGTGATAAGCTCGATACCGGTGCAGAAATTCTTGACCGCGGCCTGCTGCATGCGGAGCGCGAGGCTGAAGGGATCGGTCATGGGACTCTCCTCCTTCTCTATATTTATGATACGCCCATTTCGTGTTCAATGCGAACCGGGATCACCATTCCCATGTTGGCCTAAGGCCTTGCCGGAACATCCATGTGCCCTTTAAAGAAAGGTGACCATGGATAACGCCGACGAACCCACCGACAAGCCTCCTGCCGCCGATCCGCCGGCGACCATCGT
>JAJFIG010000014.1 GCA_021775195.1 Rhodospirillales bacterium
AGGGATCGAAAAGATGGGGCTGGATGTCGTCGGGTATACCGTCACCGTTGTCCTGGATGCTTACCATCAACGGGAGGTGAACGCGGTCCTCCCTTCCGGGAACGGCCAAACGGACGCCTTGCTGGTAGGCGGTCACAAGGACGATTTCGCCGCCTTCGGCGGGAACTGCTTCCGCGGCGTTCTTGAGCAGGTTCAGGAATACCTGAACCAACTGGTCGCGGTTGCCGAGGACCGACGGTAGCGAGGGGTCGTAGTTGGCGACGAAGCGCACGTGGCGGCCGAAACCTGATTCGGCGAGCTGGCGGACACGGTCAAGTACCTTGTGAATATTGACCGCGTCCCGATGCAGCGCGTCACTTTCTGAAAACACTTCCATGCGGTCGACCAGGGCGCAAATGCGGTCGACCTCGTCGCGAATCAGGCTGGTGAGCGGCCGGTCCTCGTCGGGAAGGTTGTCCTCCAGCAGTTGGGCGGCACCGCGGATGCCCGACAGCGGGTTCTTGACCTCATGGGCGAGCATGGCGGCCATGGCGGTGACGGAGCGCGCCGCCCCGCGATGGGTAAGCTGCCGGTCGATCTTGTCGGCGATGGAACGTTCCTGCAGGGCAAGGATGACACAATCGGGCATTTCAGGCAGGGGATTGGCCTGGATGTTGACGAAGTGCTTGCCGACCTTCGGTGCTTCCAGCGGTACGGCATATTCCGAAACTGGCGTGCCCTCGCCGCGTACCTGGTCCACCAAGGCAAACAAGGGGCTGTCGCCGGGCAACAGGCTGTTAAGAGCGTGTCCCTCCAGGTGCGACGCACTGCCCTTGAAAAACTGTTCGGCGGCGCTGTTGAGGTAGACGATGTGGCCGTTCCCATCGACGACGATGATGGCCGGCGTCAGCGCGTTCAGCAACGCATCCGCATCCAGGGCGCGCCGCCGTGGTACGTGGTGCAGGGCTACGGCGGGCTTTCCCATCATGCCGCAACCAGGTTCATGGCTGGTTCGTAAAGCCGTTGTACCAGCGCGCGCGCGGCATCCGGCTCCGTACTGCTCATGATCCTGGCGCGAAACCCGGCCGAGCCGGGGAGTCCCTTGCTGTACCAGGCAATGTGCTTGCGAGCGATGCGCAGGCCGCGTTCGATGCCGTAATGATCCAGCATGCCGTCAAGATGGCTCAACAGGGTCGCCTGCTGTTCGTCCAGGGACGGGTCCGCGAGGCGTTCGCCGGTCTCCAGGAAACGGGCAACCTGATTGAGGAACCAGGGACGCCCACAGGCGCCGCGCCCGATCATCACTCCGTCGGCTCCCGACTCGTCGAGCAAACGGCGGGCGTCGTCCACGGTGGTGACGTCGCCGTTTCCGATCACCGGTATGCTGACGGCATTTTTGACCTTGCCGATGAAGGCCCAGTCGGAACGGCCGTTGTAGTATTGGCACCGGGTGCGTCCGTGCACGGTAATCATCTTGATACCGCAATCCTCGGCGATGCGCGCCAACCTGGGGGCGTTGCGACTCGTGTCATCCCAGCCGGTGCGCATCTTCAGGGTGACCGGCAGGTCGACGGCCTCGACGGTGGCCTCGAGAATCCGCGCCGCCTTGTCCTCGTCGCGCATGAGCGCCGAGCCCGCGTGCTGCCCGTTGGTGACCTTTTTGACCGGACAGCCCATGTTGATATCGATGATGGCGGCCCCCCGGTCGGCGTTGAGCCTGGCCGCCTCGGCAACCACGCCGGGCTCGCAGCCGGCGAGCTGTACCGCCATGGGATATTCCTCGGCACAGTTCGTGGCCATCTTCAGGGTCTTGCGGTTGGCCCGGATCATGGCCTGGCTGGCAATCATCTCGGAGACCACAAGGCCGGCGCCCCGGTCCTTGACCAGGCGCCGGAACGGCAGGTCCGTCACCCCGGACATGGGGGCCAGGATTACGGGGACGTCGAGCCGGACGGTACCGATCTGAATAGCCATGATTTCGATCAACTCGTTTGGGCTGCCTATTTATTAGGCAACTTCGCCGCGGTTTCAATGATTTTAGCCATTTAACCTGCAATGATTCTCGCAGGGCGCGGCGTGTTCATATCAGGCCATCAGGACGTCGGTAATGAATTTGATGCCGGGATACCCCAGTGTCAGCAGCAGATAGGCCAGGAGGACCAGCCGGGCCGCCTTGCGCCCCCGCATGCCGCTGCGGAAATGGGCCACCAGGAGGCCGCCGATGAGCACGAACGTGATCAGCGTGAGCGTTGTCTTGTGGTCGAACTCGATCAAGGCGCCGGATGTTCCATACAGGGTCGCCATGCCCGAGGCGACGCCCAGGGCGAGCACGATCTCGCTGAGTATCAGAAGCCGCACGACCATGGACTCGCAGTCGGCCACCGAGGGCAGCATATGGGTCAGGGTGGTCGGGCGTTTGGCTTTCAGCGCCCGTTCCTGCAGGAAAGCGGCCAGGGAAGCGACGGCGGCGATGGTCACCAGTCCATACGTTGCGACGGAAACAAGGATGTGGATCTCGATCCAGCCGGCGGGCGCCGCCGCGTCAAGAGCCTTCCGGGGCCCCTGCTGCCATATGATGGCGAAAATACCGAGGCCGATCATGTAGGGCGTGATCAACGGTGTCAGCCGCCATGCCTGGCGGGTTACGGCGGCAAGCGCCGCAAACATGGTCATTGTCGCGGCTATGGTAACCCACAGGGTTGTCGACAGGCCGGCCCGCCAAGTACCGGACATCTGCACGATCACCCAGGTCAGGGGACCCACGACGGCAACCGCCAGCATCGCCCAGAAAACGACGTCGCGGCCACCATCCCGGCGAAGGGCGGCCAGGGCGGACAAGCTGAAAAGCATGTTTTGCGACATGGGAAGCGGTGTACCTCGCTTTGACGGAACCGGCTATCGGTATTTGTCCGGCGTCGGCCTCTGAACGAAGAATCGCGCCAGTTGTCCGACTTGGCAAGCCCCCTTGGCAAGCCCCCTTGGCAAGAACCTATGCGCACTCTAGCCTGTGGGCCGTTTTTGTGTGCAACAACAATTGCTTTGAAGGGTTGGACCTGCGATGGGTGGATGCGTCGCTTTGGTGGTTGCCGCCGGTCGGGGGCAGCGGTTCGGCGGTGAAATTCCAAAGCAATACCGGAGTCTTGGCGGCCAATCGATCATTCGCCGTACCCTGGATGTCTTTCTTGATCATCCGGGCGTTGATGGGGTACGCGTGGTCATCCATCCCGATGATGCCCCCCTCTACGCGGAGGCGACAAAAGGCCAAGACGTCCTGGAACCCTCATTCGGCGGTGCCACGCGGCAGGACTCGGTGCGCCTCGGCCTCGAAAGCCTCACCGCCATGGGCCCGGACCTTGTTCTGGTTCATGACGCGGCGCGGCCCCTGGTGGACCCGGAGATCATTTCGCGGGTACTGAAGGCCCTCGAATCGAGCCCGGCCGCGATTGCCGCCCTGCCGGTCAGCGATACCCTGAAAAGCACGACTCGCGAACTGGTCACGGGGACCGTGGATCGGGAAGGTCTGTGGCGGGCACAGACGCCCCAGGGTTTCCGTTACCGGGAGATTCTCGAGGCGCACCGGTCCCTGGCCGGCGCAAGTTTGACCGACGATGCGGCCGTTGCCGAACAGGCGGGCCTGTCCGTCGGCATCGTCATGGGCAGCGAGGAGAACCTGAAAGTGACGACCGAGGACGATTTGCGGCGGGCCGGACATCTGTTCGATCGTGGTGATTACCGTACCGGGTTCGGGTTCGACGTGCACCGTTTCTGCACCGGGGATCACGTCATGCTTTGCGGGGTGTCCGTTCCCTGTGATGCCGGACTGGAGGGCCATTCCGATGCCGACGTCGGCTTACATGCGTTGACGGACGCGATCCTTGGCGCCATCGGTGCCGGCGACATCGGCAGCCATTTCCCTCCCGATGACGACCGTTGGCGGGACGCCGCGTCGGAGATATTTCTCGGACGTGCGGGCGACCTGGTGGCGGCCCGGGGCGGGCGAATCGTCAATCTCGATGTAACACTGATATGCGAGCGGCCCAAAATAGGACCACACCGGGCGGCGATGGTCCATCAGATTGCCGAGATTTTGGGGCTGGCTCCCGAAGTCGTGAATGTCAAGGCAACGACAACGGAACGCCTCGGCTTTACCGGGCGGAACGAGGGGATCGCGGCGCAAGCCGTCGCCAGCATTCGTTTGCCGGATATCGCGTAATGGTTTGTTAATCGAGAACAAGGCAAAGTGTCGCGTTAGAATTACGGTTGGCGGGAACACGTGGATCGTATTACGATTCCTTGGGCACTTCGGCGATAATTCCTTCCGCCAATTCAGAAACCAGTGGCTGTCGAATAATGGATAAGCTCCGGCTCGATCAGGTTGATTTGATGTTGGTGGACCCGGACCTCAACATCCGCCACAGCGTCAAGAACATCCTTCACGGCTGCGGGTTCCGCGAAATTCGCTACGGCAAGACCTTGCGGGAAATCCGTGACGGCATCGTCGAGACCATGCCGGACCTGCTGATTTGCGAGGCGGTGTACGACGACGGCGATTTCTGCGACATGCTTTACGCGCTGCGCCATCATCAGATCGGAAGCAATCCGTTCCTGCCGGTGATCGCCATGACCTGGGACCCGACGCCCGAGCTGGTCAAACGGGTCGTGGAAGCGGGAGCGGATGACCTTCTGGCCAAGCCCATTTCCACGGGCCAGTTGCAGGACCGGATCAAAAGCCTGATCGACACCAGGAAACCCTTTGTCGTGACCAGTGACTATATCGGTCCGGACCGCCGCACTGATGCCACGCGGGAGAGCACGGTTCCCCTGCTCGACGTACCGAATACCCTGAGGGCAAAAGCCACGGGCGAGGATCAGAAGATCGATATGCAGAAGGCGATCGACGATGCCGTCAGCAACGTCAACCTGCAGAAGCTCGATCGCCACGCCTTTCAGATCAACTGGCTGTTGGACCAGATCCTGCCCAAGCTGGAGGAAGGCCAAACCGATGAAGCGGTTCAAGGGATGCTGGAGCGGCTTCTCTATGTGGCCGAGGACAGCAGCCGGCGCATGGTCGGTACCGAATACGCCCACGTGTCGGACCTGTGCCGCTCGTTGATCAAAGTCACTAACGCCGTCATCGAAGCCGGCAACCGACCCATTCCAAAGGATGTCAGGTTGTTGCGGCCCCTGGCCCAGGCAATCCAGGTTGGTTTCGCCGCCGGTTCGGCGGCAACCGCACGGGAGATTTCGGCCTCCATCGGGTCGTGAACGTTACCGGGTTTCGGAATCAATCCATTTGAGAAAGGCTTGGTTGCCGCCGGTAATGGGCAATGCGACCACGCAGGGACAGTCGTAGCTGTGCAGTTCCCTGATCCGCTCGGTCAGGGGTTCGACCAGGTCCTGCCGCGTCTTGAGGACCATGGCGACTTCGTCGTCCTCCTGAACCGCCCCCTCCCACCAGTAGACCGACGTCATCGGCGCCAGGATATTGGCACAGGCGGCAAGCCGCGCCTCGACCAGGGAACGGCCGATCCTCAGCGCTTCGTCCCTTGATCCCGCGGTAACGTAGATCATGGTCTCGCTCATGGCGTCATTCAGCTCCTCGTGCCTGCGCTGGTACCGGGAGAAAATTTACCGTATGATGGGAACAAAGTCATCGTCCCAGGGAGGCTCGCATGATAAGGCGAGAGGCGACGGTAAAATCGGACGTCGTTCTGTTGCACCCGCCGGTAACGGCCGTAAAGCCGACCCCGCAGCAGAGGCGCTGGCTGCTTCGCGGCGTCGAACAGCCCGGCGGCAAGCTGCCGTTGTTTGGCCCACAGGGGCAGCGCATCAGCGAGCGGACGGTACGAAGTTGCATCGACAAGGGTTGGGCCGAACCGTGGTTCACCAATCCGGCGAAGCCCGATTGGCTGGTCTGCAAACTGACCAATGCCGGGCGCGCCATACTTGGCCGGCTGGGCTGACGCCCCTTCCAACTACGACCGTAGGTATATTCGTTTCGATTTCGGAACGGGTGAGCCCGCCGTATCGAATCAGGTGCCGCCACCGCCGCCCTTGGTGTCTACGGTCACGTAGCCTTTTTCGATGGCATCCCGCAAGGCTTCGAAGCCGTCACGGGCTTCGTCGAAGGCTTCGCGCCGGGCCCGGATTTCGTTGATCTCCGATTGGTCGGGGGCCTCGCCACGTTCACCGGCGCCAAGTTTGAGCGCCGCCTCCAGATAGCGACCGCGCAGGCGTCCCACGGCGACGGCAAAGGCGAGAATGTCGTCCTTGCGAAGAGTCGGTATGTGCTTGTGAATGATCTCCCGGTTGGCGAACCGTATACCCTGCTCGATTTCGCCGAGAAACCGTTTTTGATCCATAAGCTGCTGATAGTCGTCGCCCTTTTCGGCCATATGCCGTCTCCTTTTATTCTACCGGGCGATGCCCCCGGACAACTCTGAACCGCCGCGGCCTCGACGGCGTGGACCGCTCCACCCTTGCGCCACGAAGGATTGCCCATTTCCCGGCGCCAGACAACAGAAACCGTGTCAAGCCTGCTCCTGGCGGCGCAAGGTAATGAGGACGATTTCACCGCGGCTGTTGAAGCGGACGGGGAGCGCCGATACGCCGACCCCGGTGCTGGTGTACCCGACCATCGTGCCATGCCGCCACAGACCCGACGCATAGCCGCGATGGCAGGTGAGATGGGTGATCACGGGCCGGCCTCCAGGGAAGCATACCTGACCGCCATGGGTGTGGCCGGCGAGGTAAAGGCGGGTTCCGCGGTCCGCCGCGACACCCGCCAGTTCAGGGGAATGGACGAGGGCAACCTTGAAGCCCCCCGGAGCCTCGGCAAGGGCATGGCGGGCGGCATCGGTATAGAAGTAATGGACGTCGTCGGTGCCGGTGAAATGGATGCGGGCGCCGTCCCGCTCGATGGTCCGGGTTTCATTCACCAGGATCCGGATTCCCAGATCTTCGAGGGCCTCGACCATATCCGCGGTATCGTGGTTGCCGAGAATGCCGAGGACGCCATGGCGGGCCGAAATCCCTGATATCAAATCGCGGAGCGCCGGCAGGATGTGGTCGAAAGGTCCGCTAAAACCGCGTTTGAAATCACCGGTGATGACACAGATATCCGGATCGAGGTCCTTGGCCAGACCGCGGGCAATTTCCGTTGTCGCGGGAAGAAAGTCCACGTGAGGGTCGCTGATCTGCAGAATCCTGAAACCGTCGAACGCCGCCGGAAGGTCGGTGAAGGCAAGCTCCAGGCAGGTGAGTTTGATGTTGAGCGCATTGCGAACGCCGCGCTCGTGTAAGCCCGTAAGCTTGAGTCCTAAATCGAAGGCACCAAGCAGGACTTTGAAGAGGTCCCAGTGCCGAGTCGCCTGCCGGCCATTCGGGGTGTGCTTCTCGCCCAGGCGTTCCATGCGAATGCGCTGGCGGTGCCAGACGGCGCGCCTGTCGGTAGCGCCCGCCGCGTCTTGTGGGGTTGTGTCGTTTTTCATCGCTGATTTCGGCCGCATTGTCTTCGTATGCGGAAACCAAACAGGGGCCGGTGGTATGCCACCGGCCCCTGGTGGATTTGGTCGGAGCGATAGGATTTGAACCTACGACCCCTACACCCCCAGTGTAGTGCGCTACCAGACTGCGCCACGCTCCGAATAAATTCGCCGGTCGGTTCGTCCGGCGACACTTGATCCACTATATTTGCCGTACCACGAAGGTGCAATGAAGAGGTAACGCTCAGGTGCCGGCGCCGTTGCGCAGAAGGTCGCGCAGTTCCTCCAGGTCGCCGAGAACCGATTTCAGTTCGGTCCGCCGGCGCTCATCGAGGCCGGGGCGCGCGGCTGCGTTCGTGGTCTCCTGGTTGCCGTTGCTCGGGGCCTTGGCCCCATTCTGGCGCAACAGTTTCTGGACGCCCTTGATGGTATATCCGTCGTTGTAGAGAAGATTGCGTATCCGCCGCAACAGCAGGACGTCTTCCGGACGGTAGTAGCGGCGCCCGCCGCCCCGCTTCAGGGGTCGGACATGTGGAAACTTGGTTTCCCAGAACCGCAGTACGTGCTGGGGAAGGTCGAGCTCATCCGAAACTTCGCTGATCGTACGAAACGCGGCAGACGATTTGCCGCTGCGGCGCGAAAGCGAGATGTTTTCTGCTGCCTCCGCCATGGTCACTCTGCTGCCTCGCCCTGCATCCTTCCATTGATCCGATTTTTCAGAACCTGCGAAGGGCGAAATACCAAGACCTTGCGCGGCAAGATCGGCACCTCTTCGCCAGTCTTGGGATTGCGGCCGATCCTTTGCCCCTTCTGGCGAACCGAAAAACTCCCAAAGGACGAAACCTTCACTGTTTCCCCATTTGCGAGTGCATCGGATACATACGTCAGTACCGTTTCCAGTAAATCGGCGGACTCATTACGCGAGAGGCCAACCTCCTGGTACACGGCCTCACTGAGCTGAGCCCGCGTGATCGTCCTGTCAGCCATGCTGCGATCCTCCCCTATACCTATCCAGCCCCGATCTTCGACGTTTGCCAAAGCCTATCGTGACCGAAGAAATCCGTCAATATCAAAGGGATGGATGAAGTGCCCGACTCGGACGATTGGCCCTCAATTACCACCTCACGAGGCTTGCGGCC
>JAJFIG010000131.1 GCA_021775195.1 Rhodospirillales bacterium
TCGAATTGACGTTCCAGGTGGCGATTTTGATCATCGGGTTCCGTTTTCGCGTTCCGGCAACAAAAAGACCCGCGGTGAGCGGGGCCCCTTCCTAGCATACTTCGGCAAGGATCGTCAGATGGAGAACGAGGTGCCGCAGCCGCAGGTCGAACTGGCGTTGGGATTGCGGAGCGCGAAGTAGGACCCGATCAGTTCCTCGATGTAGTCGAGCTCGGCGCCCTTGACCAGGTCCATGGACGTTTCATCGACCAGAACCTTGACGCCGTTGTGTTCGAATACCAGATCGTCATCGTTTTGCCGGTCGTCCAGTTCGAAGCCGTACTGGAAGCCCGAGCACCCGCCACCGGAAATGGTAACCCGGAGCATCGTCCCGTCGCTTCCCTCGGCGGCGATCAGATCGGAGATCCGTTTCGCCGCCCGGTCGGTGACCAGGAGAAACCGCTCGTCCCCGGTGGTGGTGGTGTCGGGCATCAAAAACCCCTTGAATCTAAAGGCTTCCGCGTCGCGCTATCATACAGGATACGGCCTTCTATGTAATCAGCGAATGGGATTTGTCAAATCATTGCCTGGCCGCCCCCCGCGCTGTAGTTTCGCCGCCATGACCGTGACCCATAATCTCGCCGTTTACGCTTGCGACGCGGATGACAGCCGCGGGCGCCTCCATCCGGAGCCGCAGAGCGCGACGCGGACCTCTATTCAGCGCGAACGCGACCGGATAATCCACTCCGGGGCCTAACGCCGCCTGGAGTATAAGACCCAGGTCTTCGTCAACCACGAAGGGGACTTCTTTCGCACCCGGCTGACCCACAGCCTGGAGGTCTCGCAGATCGCCCGCTCGGTGAGCCGGTCCCTGGGCCTGAACGAGGACCTGGCGGAAGGTCTGGCCCTGGCCCACGACCTAGGCCATCCGCCCTTTGGCCATGCCGGTGAGGACGCGCTGAAAGAGATGATGGAGCCCTTCGGCGGCTTCGACCACAACGCCCAGTCGCTGCACGTGGTTACCGCGCTGGAGACCCGTTATCCGGCGTTCGTTGGCCTCAACCTGACCTGGGAAACCCTGGAAGGGGTGGTCAAGCACAATGGCCCGCTGGTGACCGGCGACGCTGCCGCTCCCCTGCCCAGGGCCATCGCCGAATACACGAAAGGTCACGATCTGGAGCTGGATACCTTTGCCAGCGCCGAGGCCCAGGTGGCGGCGATGTCGGACGACATCGCCTACAATAACCATGACATCGACGACGGACTGCGGGCCGGCCTGTTCAATATCGACGACCTCGGGGACGTGCCGCTGGTGGGGCCGATTTTCGACGATGTCCGGAGGGACTACCCGGAAATCGAAACCTCGCTGCTGATCCACGAGGCGGTGCGGCGCATGATCGGGGTCATGGTTCTCGACCTGCTGGCGGAGACCAGGCGGCGCATAGAGGCGGCAAAGCCTGAGTCGGCCGACGCCATCCGCCGCCTGGAGGCGCCGGTGGCCGATTTTTCCGAGGAGATGCGGGAGCACGACCGAGCCCTCAAGGCCTTCCTGCATGAGAACATGTACGGCCATTACAAGCTCAACCGCATGACTAGTAAGGCACGCCGCGTGGTCAGGGATCTTTTTCGGCTGCTCGTGGACGAACCGGAGTGCCTGCCCACCGATTGGCGGCGCCTGGCGGGAAAGCCGGGAAGCAAGGAAACGGCGCACCTGGTGGCCGATTACATCGCCGGCATGACAGACCGCTATGCCTTGGATGAACATCGGCGTCTTTTTGACGTCCAGGCGCGGACTTCGTGAATCTTTTCAAGGCCTTTAACGATTTGGTTCCTTATTTGATTCAAAGTTGGGAGAAAGTCGCCGTGAGTGTCGACCTCGTGGCGACGGTACCTCCGGTAGCCGAGGGGCTGACATTGCCCTGGCTGGAGAATTTTTGGAGATGACCGGTTATTTTGGTGTTCGCCGCGAGAGAGCGAAGGCGAACAGAATGAATCGTGTCAACGGCTTGGGCGGGAGCGTTCACACTATGAGTCAGCGGTTTCACGGCGCCGTGGCTCCGGCAGTGTTTGACGGTGCGATGTACTGTTCTTTTGGTCGCGGGACCAAGGGAATACCTTGCCTGAAATGGACGCGAGCGGCGAAACCATGAGTCTCTTCAAGCGTTTTCGCGAGGAAGTTCTGGGATCGATTCAGGCGCTGCAGGCGGAAGGGCGGCTGCCAGCCGGCGTCGACACGGCGCGGGTCACCGTCGAACCACCGCGCGAGGCGAGCCACGGCGACATGACGACCAACGCGGCGATGGTTCTGGCGTCCCCGGCCGGGATGAAGCCGCGGGACCTAGCCGGATTGATCAAGATACGCCTGGAAGAGGTTGGCGCAATCCGGGAGATCGAGATCGCCGGCCCCGGGTTCATCAATATGCGGCTTGACGGCTCGGTGTGGCACGAGGAGTTGGCGGAAATCCTTCGTACCGGGACTGCCTATGGCGATTCGGACGGCGGAAAGGGCGAGGTGGTCAACGTTGAATTCGTGTCCGCCAACCCCACCGGGCCGCTGCACGTGGGCCACGGGCGCGGTGCCGTGGTTGGTGACGCCCTGGCGTCGCTGCTGGCCAAGGCGGGATACAAGGTGAGCCGCGAGTACTACGTCAACGATGCCGGAGCCCAGGTGGAAAAGCTGGCATACGCCGCCTATTGGCGGTACCTCGAGGCCCTGGGCGACGACGTGGCGCCGGATGTCATCGACGGGTTCCTGCACGATACGGACCTGGAATATCGGGGCGATTATCTGGTCCCGGTTGGCGAGCGCCTGGCGCGGGAGCACGGCACCGACCTGGTGGGCCAGGCGGTCGATGACTGGCTGCCGGCGGTGCGCGCCGTTGTCGTTGACGCGATGATGGACCTGGTGCGCGAAGATCTTTCGGCGCTCGGGGTTGAATTCGACTGCTTTACCTCGGAACGCCAGCTCGTCGACGACGGCAAAGTGGACGATGCCCTGGCGTTTCTGGAGGAACGGGGCCTGGTTTACACGGGCGTCCTCGATCCACCCAAGGGCAAGGTTCCCGAGGATTGGGAGTCCCGGCCGCAGACGTTGTTCCGCGCCACCGAATTCGGTGACGATGTCGATCGTCCGCTGAAGAAATCGGACGGGTCGTGGACCTATTTTTCCCCCGATATCGCCTATCACCGGGACAAGTTCGAGCGTGGCTTCAAGCTCATGATCAATGTCTGGGGCGCCGACCACGGGGGTTACGTCAAGCGGATGCAGGCCGCCGTCAAGGCGATGACGGACGGGGAGGGGGATCTGGACGTCAAGGTGTGCCGGCTGGTCAACCTCCTGGATGGTGGCAAGCCCGTGAAGATGTCGAAGCGCGCCGGGACCTTCGTGACCCTCAGCGAGGTGATCGATCAGGTGGGCAAGGACGTGGTCCGTTTCATCATGCTGACCCGCACCAACGACAAGACCCTGGACTTCGATTTTGCCAAGGTGACCGAAAAAACCCGGGACAACCCGGTATTTTATGTGCAATACGCCCATGCCAGGGCACGATCGGTCATGCGGCACGCGGCTGAAATCATTTCCCCGGCGGACTTGACGCCGGAGGCTTTGGCAACGGCAACCTTGGATCGCTTGACCGATTCGGCCGAGCTTGATTTGATCAGGGGGATGGCCAACTGGCCCCGTCTGGTCGAAACCGCGGCCGAGGCCCATGAACCGCACCGGGTGGCGTACTATCTTAATGACCTGGCGGCGCAGTTCCACGCGCTTTGGAACAAAGGTAACGACGATGCTAGTCTGCGGTTCATCAGGGAAGACGATCTGCCGTTGTCGGCTGCCCGCCTGGCCCTGGTGCAGGGCATGGCAACCGTGATCGCGTCGGGACTGAAGGTATTTGGGGTTATGCCGGTTGAGGAAATGCGCTGATGTTCCCTGCTGACAAATTGGACGCGCCCGTCGATACGGATAGCCCGGGCGGGCCCGAGTTCGAACCGGTGTTTCGCCGCCAGCCCAAGAAACGCGGGCGGCTCTGGTTTTCCTTGTCGTCCCTGGTCCTGGTGGGTTTGGCTATCGGGGGCACGTGGTATTATTTCACCGGCAAGCCCGTGAATGGAGACCGTTCCTTCGTGCCGGTCATCCGGGCCAGCGTGGATCCGGTGAAGGTGCGCCCCGAAAAGCCCGGCGGCATGGAAGTCCCGAACCAGGACAAGCTGGTCTACGAGCGTCTCCAGGGCACACGCGCCAAGCCCCGGGTGGAACGCCTGCTGCCGCCACCGGAGAAACCGCTGCCGCCGCCGGTCCTCAACATAGAAACGGCCGCTGGCAAGCCTGAACCGGCGCCAAAATCGAAGCCCGGCAAACAAACCGTGGCAAAGGCGGGCAGCGAGGGCAAGGCCTCGGCCGGGACGAAGCCCGCCCCATCCGTTGCAGCCGCGCCAAGCAAGCCGACGGCGAAGACGCCGACCACGAAAGATGTTCTGACGGCCAGTAGACCGTCGCTCCCCAAAAACACGGGACCCGTGGCACCAACGGCCAAGGGCGCAACGGACAGCGGAAAACCCGTGGATGCCAACGCCTACAAAATTCAGTTGGCGGCGGTGCGCTCCCTTGATCGGGTCAAAGGGGAGTGGGAACGTCTGCGCGGCAAGAACAAGGATCTCCTGGGTGCGTTGTCCCTGACCATCTCGAAGACCGACCTGGGGGCCAAAAAGGGTGTTTTCTACCGCTTGCGGGCCGGGCCCCTTGTCGATGAAACGAAGGCGCGCGATCTGTGCAAGAAACTGACGGCGCGCAAGGTGGGATGCCTGATTGTCCGGCCCGGTAAATAAGGGGGTGGGACGGAACCCGCGGGCGGTTATTTTTGGCTGTTCGGGCCCGGTTCTCGGTGCTGAGGAACGGCGTTTCTTCCGCGATTCGGAGCCTCTCGGCTTCATTCTTTTCGAACGCAACTGCGACAACCCCGATCAGGTCCGCGCCCTGATCGCCGATTTGCGCGATTGTGTCGGCGACGAACGGGCGGACATTCTGATCGATCAGGAAGGCGGGCGCGTGGCGCGCCTCAAACCGCCCCACTGGCCGGCCTTTCCCGCGGCGGCCCGTTTCGCGGCGCTTGCCGGGCGTGATCCCGACGGGGCGGCGGAGGCGGCCCGCCTGAACGCCCGGCTCATCGCTGCCGAGCTTGCGGCCCTCGGTATAACGGTCGACTGCGCGCCGGTTCTCGACATCCCGCAAGGGGACGCCGACCCGATCATTGGTGATCGCGCGGCGGGCCCGACGCCGCAATTGGCGGCTCTCCTGGGGCAGGCCGTCTGCGACGGCTTACTGGACGGTGGCGTCTTGCCGGTGATCAAGCACCTGCCTGGGCACGGACGGGCCAGCGTCGACAGCCACAAGGTCCTGCCGGTGGTGGATGCCTCCCGGAAGGACCTGGAGACGGTGGATTTCGCGCCCTTCCGGGCGTTGCGCCACATACCCTGGGGGATGACCGCCCACGTCATCTATACCAACCTGGATGCCATGGCACCGGCGACGACGTCCGCGACAGTGATCGAAACCGCGATTCGCCGGGCCATCGGCTTCGACGGCCTGTTGCTGAGCGACGATCTGTCCATGGAGGCCCTGTCCGGTGATTTGGGAACGCGGGCCGCCGCCGCTCTTGGTGCCGGCTGCGACGTGGTCCTCCATTGCAATGGCGAGCGGGCGGAGATGGAGGCGGTGGCTGGTGCCTGTGGTCCCCTTGGCGAAGCGGCGACGGTGCGCCTCGCCCGGGGAGCAGCTTTGCGCCTGTCCACCAATTCATTCGATTCCCGGGAGGCGGCGGCACGCCGCGACGCCTTGTTGGGAGAAAGTGGGAGCCCATGAACCTGGAAATTATCCTTCTGAAGGCCTCGGTGTGGGTGATCCCGGTTCTCCTGGCCGTAACCCTGCATGAGGCGGCGCATGGATGGGTTGCCTGGCGCCTGGGGGACGATACGGCCTACCGCCTCGGCCGGGTCACTTTCAATCCCCTGCGCCACATCGATCCCTTCGGGACGGTTATTCTGCCGGCGATGTTGTTGTTCGTGTCGGGCGGGAGAATGATGTTCGGGTTTGCCAAGCCCGTGCCGGTGAATTTCTGGCGCTTGCGTCAGCCGCGCCGCGACATGGTGCTGGTGGCGATCGCGGGACCGGCGACGAACCTCATGCTGGCGGTGGTTTCGGCGGCGTTGTTCCATGGTCTTCCTTTTCTGTCCGGAGACCTGCAGCAATGGGTCGGCTACAATCTGGAAAACTCGGTGTGGATCAATCTGCTGCTCTGCGTCTTCAACATGATTCCCATACCTCCACTCGATGGCGGCCGAGTCGCGGTAGGGATGCTGCCACGGCCCCTGGCGATGCGCCTGGCGCGGCTGGAAAAGGCCGGATTCGTG
Source organism: Rhodospirillales bacterium (assembly GCA_021775195.1). Lineage (GTDB taxonomy): Bacteria > Pseudomonadota > Alphaproteobacteria > Rhodospirillales > 2-02-FULL-58-16 > JAJFIG01. Next base: position 6,388 of record JAJFIG010000131.1, read on the forward strand.
ATAATCCTCGGAGCCGTATTTATCCTGCCGTGGATCGGTGGCAGACTGGGGGTGGATCTGAACGTGTTCTATTGGGTGGTGGTCCAGCCGGCCGACTATCTGCTCGACGTGGTTGCCATGGTCGTGGGCCTCAGGTGAGACAGTGATGGCTATTGCTACGGATTTCGAGGATACGCGGGAAGCAACGAATACGGCTCCGGCACTTTCCTTCGTCGTCGATATCGACGGCTACGAAGGGCCCATTGACGTCCTTCTGACCCTGGCCCGCGAGCAAAAGGTGGACGTCACCCGCATCTCCATCGTCCAACTGGCAGATCAATATCTGGGATTCGTCACAGAGGCCCGGCGCGCCAACCTGGAATTGGCCGCCGACTACCTGGTGATGGCGGCCTGGCTGGCATACCTTAAATCGCGGTTGTTGTTGCCCGACCTGGGGAGCGGAGAGGAGCCGACGGGCGAGGAAATGGCAGCGGCGCTGGCCTTCCAGTTGCAGCGACTGGAGGCCATGCAGGACTCGGGACGACGGCTGATGGCGCGGACTCGGCTGGGCCGCGAGTTCTTTGCCTGTGGGCAGCCGGACCCATTGATTCGGGCCACGGCGACGGAATTGGAAGTCACGCTCTATGATCTGCTGAAGGGATATGCCGATCATAAACGCCGGGGGACCACGGGGACCCTCCATATAGAACCCTCGACGCTTTATACGGTGGAGGACGCCTTGCTGCGCCTGCGCCAGTTGGTGGGCAAGACACCTGATTGGGAAAGCCTGTGGCGTTTCCTTCCCGAAGGCCTCGGGGGCGGAATGATGACCCGCTCAGCCCTTGCCTCGACGTTCGCGGCCAGCCTTGAAATGGTGCGTGAAGGCAAGCTGCGGTTACGGCAAAGTGCCCCCTTCGGGCCCATTTATCTGTCTGCCGCGGGTGGCGAGGCGGCTGATGAACCGCGGACGGAAGCCCGGGCGAAGGATGGTGACGAGACATGAGCGACCTTGAGGTCCAGTATCTCAGGCTCCTGGAGGCGGTCCTTTTTGCCTCGGCCGAGCCGATTGCCGAAAAACACCTGGCGGACCGGCTGCCCGACGATGCCGATCTTCCCGCCTTGCTGGCGAAACTGCAGGGTGATTACGCCGAGCGGGGGGTCAACGTGGTCAAGGCGGGCAAATCGTGGGCCATTCGGACGGCCCCCGACCTGGCATCCACGCTTACGGCGCCGAAAGTGGTTTCACGCCGGTTGTCGCGGGCCGCGGTCGAGACCCTGGCAATCATCGCCTATCACCAGCCCGTGACCCGGGGGGAGATGGAGGAAATACGGGGTGTCGGCATGAGCAAGGGGACTCTGGACGTGTTGCTGGAGGAGGGCTGGATCCGTCCCCGCGGGCGCCGCCAGACACCGGGCCGCCCGACGACCTGGGGTACGACGGATGTATTCCTTGACCATTTCGGCCTGGAATCCCTTGGCGACCTTCCCGGTGTCGAGGACCTGAAAGCCGCGGGCCTGCTCGATTCCGGTCCGGCGATCGACTCCTATCGGGGAAGCCCGGTGGCTGCCGTGGACGCGGTTGACGAGACGGAGGAAACCGGTGATGGTCCGCCCGAACCCCTGGATCCCGGTGACGGCCTTGAACCCGACGTCTCTCCCGGCTAAGGGAACCGGTATCACTCAATCCTAGTATTGGCGCCTTGCGGAGCCTTTTCGGCAGGGCTATATGTCCACGGATGAGCCGCCGCCGCCGGAAATTGCCGAGTCGTTGCGGCGGTCCGGGGTTTCTGCCATTATCCGGCCAACGAATCCGCGACAAACGGAAGTGAGAACAAAAATATGGGCACGTTTAGTATCTGGCACTGGCTGATCGTATTGGCCGTCGTTCTTGTTTTGTTTGGGGGCAAGGGCAAGATATCGGCAATCATGGGCGACTTCGGTAAGGGTCTGAAATCCTTCAAGAAGGGGATGAAGGAAGAACCCGAGGAAGAAATCGCCAAGGAGGACGAACCAAAGGTCCTGAAGTCGGAATCGGCAACTGCTTCGGAAAGCACGCCGGAAAAGGACCAGGCAGCGAACGGCTAGCGACACGTCCGTCCATCCTCATACCGTCCTCCGTCAGGAGCAATCGCCGCCATGTTCGACATCGGCTGGCAGGAACTGTTCATCGTTGCGGTCATCGGTGTCATCATCATCGGGCCCAAGGATTTGCCACGGGCATTGCGCACGGTCGCCAAATGGGTGCGCAAGGCACGGTCGCTGGCGCGTGAGTTCCAGGGCGGGCTCGACGACATGGTCCGCGAGGCGGAATTGGACGATTTGAAAAAGGACATGGAATCAACGGCTAACCTCGACATAGCCAAGGAGATCGAGAACACGATCGATCCCACGGGCGACATCGGTGGCGATCTCGATATGCACGACCTGGAAGAGGACCTGGACGCGGCGGGCCGGGCCGAAACAACCCCGCCGGCCCAGGAAAGTGTTGAACCGAAGGACGACGCACCCGCGGACGCGGACGAAGCGGCCATCGGTTCCGATTCGACGGACGACAAACCCCTGGCCGAAACGCCGGCCAAGGCGAGCGGATAGGCGGCCGTGGCGGAGGAAACGGTAGACGACGGCAAGATGCCGCTGCTCGAACATTTGATCGAGTTACGCCAGCGCCTCGTGCGGGCCTTCGGCGCCATCATCATCCTTTTCTTCATCTGCTATTACTTTTCCGCCGACATCTATGCCTTCCTGGTCGCGCCGTTGGCCGACATCCTGATTGAAATGGGGGGTAACCGGCGGCTGATCTTCACAGGCTTGCACGAGGCCTTCTTCACTTACATCAAGGTGGCTTTCTTCGCCGCCGCGTTCGTCGGCTTTCCGTTTCTCTCCATGCAGTTGTGGCAGTTCATCGCGCCGGGTCTCTACAAGCACGAAAAGCAGGCGTTCCTGCCGTTTCTGATCGCCACGCCGATCCTGTTCTTCCTTGGCGGGGCGCTGGTCTACTACTTCATCTTTCCCCTGGCCTGGAAGTTCTTCCTGAGCTTCGAAAGCATCGGCGGAGCCGGCAATCTGCCCATACAACTCGAGGCCAAGGTGGACCAGTACCTGTCGCTGGTCATGCGCCTGATCTTTGCCTTCGGGCTGTGCTTCGAGCTGCCGGTGGTGATGACGCTTCTTGGACGGGTCGGGATCGTCAATTCCAAGGGCATGGCGGAAAAGCGCAAATACGCCATCGTTTGTGCCTTCGTCGCCGCGGCCATCCTGACGCCACCCGACGTGATCAGCCAGATCGGATTGGCGTTGCCGACCATCGCCCTCTATGAGATTTCGATCATTTGCGTGCGCATGGTTGAAAAGAAACGTGCCGAGGCCGAAGATGAAGCGGACGAAGATACTGATTCCGCCGAGGAATCAACATAGGGCTCTAGTCGCTGGACGAGGCCTAAGGAACGCCCTATAAATTTCGCGCTTCCCACGTAGCCGCACCGAGACTGTTCTTTCATGTTCGACATCAAATGGATCCGTGACAATTCGGACGCCTTTGACCAGGCGCTTGCCCGGCGCGGGCTGGGAGCGGCCGCGGCCCGACTGATGGAACTGGACCAGGCCCATCGGGCCGCCCAGACCCTTGCCCAGGAAATCCAGACCGAGCGCAACCGGCTGTCCAAGGAAATCGGGGCCGCAAAGGCCAAGGGGGAGGATGCGGCCGACCTGATCGAGCGGGTGTCCCAATCGAAGAATGCTCAGTCGGACGCCGAGGAAAAGGCCCGTACCGCGGCGGCGGCGCTGGACGAGGTGCTTGCCGGCATCCCGAACATGCCGGGGCCGGACGTACCCGACGGAGCCGATGAAACGGCCAATGTCGAGGTCCGCCGGTGGGGGGAGCAACCGGCTTTCGAGTTCAAACCCCGCGAGCACTTCGATATCGGCGAATCCCTGGGCATGATGGATTTCGAGCGCGCGGCCAGAATGTCGGGGGCGCGGTTTGTCATTCTGACCGGGGCGCTGGCGCGCATGGAGAGGGCGCTGGCGTCGTTCATGCTCGACCTGCATACGGGGGAACACGGCTACACGGAAGTCAATCCTCCGGCCCTGGTCCGCGACGAGGCCCTGTTTGGCACCGGCCAACTGCCGAAATTCGGCGAGGAGCTGTTCCATACAGACGACGGTTTCTGGCTCATCCCCACGGCAGAGGTGCCCCTGACCAATCTTGTGGCCGGCGAAATCCTCGACGAGGCCGACCTGCCGCTTCGCCGCACGGCGATGACGTGGTGTTTCCGCTCGGAGGCCGGTGCGGCGGGCAAGGACACTCGGGGCATGATCCGCCAGCACCAGTTCACCAAGGTGGAAATGGTCAGCATCGCCCATCCGGAGCAATCGGACGCGGAGTTGGAGCACATGACGTCGTGCGCCGAGGAGGTTCTCAAGCGCCTTGGCCTGCCGTTCAGGACCATCGTCCTCAGCACCGGCGACATGGGTTTCTCGGCGCGCAAGACCCATGACGTGGAGGTGTGGCTGCCGGGGCAGAACCGCTACCGCGAGATCTCCAGTTGCTCCAACTGCTCGGATTTTCAGGCGCGGCGCATGAAGAGCCGCTTCCGGCCCACGGACTCCAAGAACGTCCAATTCGTCCATACGCTCAACGGTTCCGGCCTGGCGGTGGGGCGGACCCTGATCGGCGTGCTCGAGAACTACCAGCGGGCCGACGGTTCGGTCGCTATCCCCGAGGCGCTGAGGCCCTATATGGGCGGCCAGGAGGCCATCGTCCCTAATGGCTAAGCGGATGGAACTCGCCGAGGCGCGGGTCCTGATTTCCAACGACGACGGTATCAACGCGCCGGGCCTGAAGGTCCTGGAAAGGGTGATACGGCCGCTGGCCGCCGAGGTCACGGTGGTTGCCCCCGAGACCGAGCAAAGCGCCGCCAGCCATTCCCTGACCCTGCGCCGGCCTCTTCGGATTCGCAAGGTTTCGCCGGGCCGCTATGCCGTCAATGGTACGCCCACGGACAGCGTCCTGCTGGCGGTCAACCAGATCATGAAGGACAGTCCGCCCGACCTGGTGCTTTCCGGCATCAACCGGGGCGGCAACTTGGGCGAGGATGTGACCTACTCGGGTACCGTGGCGGCGGCCATGGAGGGAACCTTGCTGGGCTGCCCGGCGATGGCGCTGAGTCAGGTGACCGACGACAACCGGGCCGCCAGATGGGGTACGGCCAGACATTGGGTGGGCGACGTGGTGTCGCGGCTGATGGCGCTAACATGGCCCAGGAACGTCCTCATCAACGTCAACTTTCCCGATCTTCCGGCACGGTCGGTCACCGGTATCGAGATTACCCGGCAGGGCCGCAGGAAGATCGGCGGAAGCGTCGCCGAGGGCAAGGACCCGCGCGGGCAGACGTATTTCTGGATCGGAGCCCAGCGGGTCGAAGATCGGTTCCGGCCCGGCACGGACCTGGAGGCGGTCAGCCGGGGCGTCATCTCGATCACGCCGTTGTCCATGGACCTGACCCATGCGCCGACCATAAAGGCCCTGGGGGCGGTATTCCCATGAATCCGGATTCGCGAAAGATCCGCCTGATCC
>JAJFIG010000132.1 GCA_021775195.1 Rhodospirillales bacterium
CGGCGGACCCGTTACGGCCGAGGTGCTTTTTGCCCAGTCTACGAAAGTCCCGGGGATGGTCTCGCTCAAGTGACATTCCCCGGTGTCGGATCGGTTGCCGCCGCAACGGTGAGGCGCGGCGCAGAGGGCATTTGGGAGTTAAGCGGATGATTAGGGACAGCCGGGCGATCGCAGTTGGCGTGATAGTGGGGTTCCTGTCGGCGTGCCAGACGACATATGGCGATACATGGCTAATAGGACCGGTGCAGGTAGAACAAATCGCCTTAAGGACCTACGAAGTCACCGCGTATGTGAACGCCTTTACACCTGCATCGCGGGCCGACGAATTCATGATGCTCAAGAGTTCGGAGGTGGCGCTGGAAAACAAAGCGGACCGGTTCACGATCCTGGCCGTCGTCCGGAAACGGGTGTCCATGCGGGGCGTGACCAGTTTCGGGACGGTGGCTACCATTGCCCTCTTGAAACCGTTCGAGACGGCAGCCAACTCGAAGTCCGTCTACGATGCGAAGCAGATCTACGAAACGTACAAATACCTGAAGAAGAAGGACGACTCCTGACATCACGGATTCTGTTACGCCGCCGCGCCCTTGAACGCCGGCCCCAGGGGCAGCAGCCGCACACCCTCGCGCAGGTACTTGAACGGGTACTTGGATGAATCGACCACATGGGCGCCCGGGGCCAGGACCACCAGGGTCTTCTCGGCGATGGGGTCGAAGTCGGCGCGGAAGTGACACGTGCTCTTGAGGGCCAGGATCTTCTGTTTCTCCGGCGCGATGCCGATGTGGCGGAAGATGTCCTGGTCGTAGGCCTGCATGCGCTTGCTGGCGACGACGATGGAGACCCCGCCGATGGTCAGCACCGCCGTCGGGCCGATGTCGATGTGGCGCCCGCCGATGCTGCGCCCCGTGGTCACGAAACAGCCGTCGCTGAGCGCTGATACCGTGAACGTCCCGGGGAAGGGCTTGTCGCCCGGGATGTCGTGCTTGCCGCCCAGATCGACCGTGATCTCGGCCCCCGGTCCGGCGGCGTGGGCGGCGCCGGCGGCCGCCGGATCCCACATGACGCACATCGCCACACCTTGGGCGTCATGGCGGACCAGGGCTTCCAGGAGCCCCGTCGTGTCGCAGGTCCCGCCGCAGCCCGGGTTGTCCTGGGTGTCGGCCAGGATCACCGGGCGCGTCGCCGTCTCGGCGATGGCCATGGCTTCCCTGACCGCGGCGTCGGGCTCGAGCAGGGGCTCGGCGAAGTCCGCCTCCCGTTCCATGATCATCCCGGCCAGCCTGTCGGCGGCGGCGTCCGCCGCTTCCTGGGTGTAGGCGTGGCAGATCACCGCCGGCCCGCATTCATGGAGGTCCGAGGGCGGGAACCCGGCGGCGTAGCAAAGGTCGAGGATCTCGCCCCCTTCGCCGGCCACCGAGGCTTCGACGATGCTCTTCGACGGCTCCACCAGGGTGCATTGGAAATTGAGCGGCAGCAGGAAGGGGATGCGGCGGATCGCCCGGCCCGCCGGAATACCGTCTTCGAGTACCCGCATAAGGATCTTCGCCGAACGGCTGCCCGTGCCCTGGCGGTCGATGTGGGGATAGGTCAGGTAGATCGCCATGCCGTCGGTAAGCTCCGCCGTCGCCTCGGTGACGTTGGCGTGGTAGTCGAGGCTGACGACGATCGGTACCTCCGGCCCGACGCAGGCCCGCACCCGGCGCAGGATCTCGCCCTCGGCGTCCTCGTAGGTCACAGAGCACATGGCCCCGTGCAGGTCCAGGTACACCGCGTCGACGCCGATGGTCTGCGACAGCATGCCCACCAGTTCGCCGACGATGCGCTCGAAGCCGTCGTCGGTGATGTAGCCACCGGCGCCGCCGTGGCCCCAGATCAGCGGCACCAGGTCGTGCTTGGCATCGATGGTGTCCAGGAACCCCGACATGCCGAAGCTGGCGCCCCGGGTCCGCTCGATGATGACGTCGCGCCGCGACAGCGGCGGGAATTCGCCGCCGCGGGCGAAATAGCCATAGTCCGTGCGCATGGGCACGAAGCAGTTGGTCTCGTGCAGAAAGCCGCCGATGGCGATGCGGGCCATGAATATGTCCTCTGTCCGGAGTGGTTAGGCGGATGGTAATCCCGCCGCCGTCGCCATACAATCGTCGGCGAGGGGAGGGAGTGACGTCCGTGATCGATTCCGATACCTACTCCGAAATCCAGCGCCTCCTGGCGCAGGTCGACAAGGTTGCCGACAAGCTGCTCCCCGGCGAAAACGAAACTTACCGGCACCTCAGGCAGAAGTACTCCGGCCCCGCCGCCATCGCCTTCGACGACAAGGCCTGTCTCGAGGTCATCCTGCGCAACGTCGCCGTCCGCGGCGGCCGCGGCGCTTCCGGATCCCGGGAAGGAGAGGGGCCATGAACGGCGCCGGCGGGAACTTAGGCTCGTGAGCGTCGCCTCTCCCTGCGTCGACGTCTGCGACATGGACAATGAGATCGGCTATTGCCGGGGCTGCCTCAGGACCATCAACGAGATCGCCGAATGGGGCCGGCTCAATGATGCCGGCAAGCGTGAGATTCTGGAACGCCTCGCCCGCCGCCGCGCCGAAATGCCTAGGCCTCCAGGTTGACCAGGCTGCCCCGGGGCAGGACGTTCGAGGTGCCGCTGCCCAGGATTTGAATGAACCCGGACGAAAAGGCGCCGGGATCGTTCAACGCCTTCTGCAGGCCGGCCAGGCGGTCGAGGCGCAGGCCCGCCAGATCGAGCGCCTTTTCCACCGCGGCGACGGCCGAATTCACCCCGCCGTCGGTCATCAGGTCCAGATCACCGATCCCCAGGCCCGCGAAGTCCAGTGCCTGGGGTGAGATGGTGACGCCGCCGCCGAAGGACGAGGTCTGGAGTTGGATGTTCCGGGCCTCGCTGAAGATCAGGTTGCCGCCGGCGAACTCCGAGGCCTTCACCAGGTCCTTGACCCGCTCGGCCGTGAGCTTGAACTGGGACTGGATGTTGAGCCGTGATATCCGGGTCTCGTCGATCTTGAGCCCGAAACTGGACGACACCAGCGAGGTCTGGTCGGCGACCGCGACCGCCGACTGCAGGGACTTCAACGCCCCCAGGATGGCGTGCCCGGCGGTGATGGCGAGTTTGAGAAGGGAACCGACGTCCTCGATGTTGAGGCTCAGCGTGCTGCGGTCCAACGAACCCGGCGCCAGGCCGTCGGGCAGGGCCAGCGACTTGCTGCCCAGGTTGCCCCGGGCCGACGCCGACGACACTGCGCCCAGCACCTTGTGATGCGCGATCGCGGTCGTGACCGTCGAAATGGCGGTGACGCTTGTACCCAACGCTGATCCCCGTTTGCGCGGACGTCGCCGGCCTCTGTGTGCCGTTGCGCCCGGCGGCGGTGCCCGGCCCCAGCCGTCAACCGCCATTTGCAAATCGATTCAATGCAGTACCTTATAGTATAGAAGCAAATACAAAGGTTAATCAATATTTAATTATTACTTATAATTAGAAGATAATTTTAATAAAAATCCATCTATTGTCAAAATGACACGGATCAACACGGATCAACCTTGTTGAGATGGTTTGCCCTGAAAATTCGTCATGCGCGGGCTTGACCCGCGTATCCACGACTTCAAGGTGACGAACCGGCATTCGCCAAAGGCGTGGATTACCGGGTCAAGCCCGGTAATGACGAGTCCTAAGCTGTATCAACTGCGAGAAATAAAGCCCGAATTCCTTAGCCGGACGGGAGTACGTCAGGCACGAGGATGACAAGCGGGGGATGGGGCTGGCGCGTTCATCCGTGTTGATCCGTGTTCCGTTTCCACCGGGCTTCAGGCCTCCACCTCCCGCCATTCGCCGCTGTCGAGGAAACGGTTGATCTGCACGGCATAGGGGGCGATATCGAAGCCGTTGGCCGCCAGCCAGTCGTCGTCGTAGTAGGTATGGGCGTAGCGTTCGCCGCCGTCGCACAGCAGGGTCACCACCGATCCGGTCTCGCCGGTCCGGGCCATCTCGGCGATCAGTTCACAGACTCCGTAGAACGCCGTTCCCGTCGACCCGCCGGCGCGCCGGTCCATGCGCTCGGCCAGCACCCGCATGGCCGCCAGCGAGGCGGCATCGGGGACCTTGATCATTTGATCGACGATATCGGGGACGAAGGAGGGCTCCACCCTGGGCCGGCCGATTCCCTCGATCCGGGACCCGGCCTCGATGGTGACGTTCAGGTCGTTGTTCTGGTAGCCGTCGTAGAACACCGAGTTCTCGGGATCGACCACGCACAGCCGAGTGTCGTGGCGGCAATAGCGGATGTAGCGCCCGATGGTTGCCGAGGTGCCGCCGGTGCCGGCGCCGACCACGACCCAGGACGGCACCGGATGAGGTTCCGCCGACATCTGCTCGAAGATGGACTCGGCGATGTTGTTGTTGCCGCGCCAGTCGGTGGCCCGTTCGGCGTAGGTGAATTGATCGATGTAATGGCCGCCGGTTTCCGCCGCCAGGCGCCGCGATTCGGCGTAGACCTCCGCCGCGTCGTCGACCAGGTGGCATTTGCCGCCCTCGAACTCGATGGCGGCGATCTTCTCCGGCGAGGTGCCCCGGGGCATCACGGCGATGAACGGCAGGTCCAGCAGGTGGGCGAAATAGGCCTCCGACACGGCGGTCGACCCCGATGACGCCTCGATCACCGTCGTTCCCTTGCTGATCCAGCCGTTACAGATGGCGTAGAGGAACAGCGACCGCGCCAGCCGGTGCTTGAGGCTTCCCGTCGGGTGGGTGGATTCATCCTTGAGGTAGACATCGATCCCCGAAACTCCGGGAATCCTGAGCCGCAGAAGATGGGTGTCGGCGGAGCGGTTGACGTCGGCGTCGATGCGCCGCACCGCCTCGCGGGTCCAGTCCCGGTCCTGAAGCTGATCCATGGTCTCACCGTGTCCTTTGTAATGGGCCTGTGGCGGGGGTCCCGCACTGTCGCCCACCGCCGCCGCCGCCGCC
>JAJFIG010000133.1 GCA_021775195.1 Rhodospirillales bacterium
ATCCTCCTCGGTCTTGGCGAAAATGTGGGGAATGCCCCGGTCGTCACGCATGATGTCGACCGGTGCAGCGAGCCCTTCGACCCGCACCTGCCCGGACCGGTCGGGCAGGGATGTGGACAGCCACAAGAAACCCCCGCCCCCGGCCGCCACCAAAAAAGCCAGGCAGGCAATGCCTCCACGCCACAAAACGCGCTTCATTGGCCTATGCTACCCCCATCCGTTTTCGTCGTTCGGGGAACGCCGCCGATATCCGGGCGGCCTCGCTAGTGGATAGAATCCACCAGCTTGCGACCGATCAGGAGCTTCCGGTGAAGGTATCCTTGTACTGCTCGCGCAGCATGTTCTTCTGTACCTTGCCCATGGAGTTTCGAGGCAGTTCATCAACGAAATAAATCCGTTTCGGCACCTTGAAATTGGCCAGGGTATCCTTCAGGTAGCCGGTGATGGTTTCTCCATCCAGGCCCTTGTCCCGGGACTTGATCACGGCACCGACCGCCTCACCGAAATCCGGGTGAGGCAAACCGATCACCGCCGATTCGTCGACCCCGTCCATTTCGTCGATCAGTAGCTCGATCTCCTTCGGATAGACGTTGAAGCCGCCGGTAATGATCAGATCCTTTGCCCGTCCGACAATGGTCACATAGCCCTTGTCGTCGATGCGGGCAATATCGCCGGTGATGAAGAAGCCGTCGGAGCGGAATTCCTCCGCCGTCTTTTCCGGCATCTGCCAATAGCCCTTGAAGACGTTCGGGCCACGGATCTCGAGAACGCCGGTATCACCCACCGGTAAAACAGTTCCGTCGTCGTCGGTGACCCGCGCCTCGACCCCCGGCAGGGCCAGGCCCACCGTGCCGGCGATACGATCTCCGTCCAGCGGGTTCGACGTGTTCATGCCGGTCTCGGTCATGCCGCAGCGCTCAAGGATCGTGTAGCCCGTGCGCTCCTCGAAGGCATGGAAGGTCTCCGACAACAAGGGCGCCGAGCCCGAGATGAACAGCCGCATGTTCCTGCAGACACCGGCCGTGAACCCGGGCGCTGCGAGAAGACGGGTGTAATGGGTCGGCACCCCCATCATAACCGTCGCCCGGGGAAGCAGCTTGATCACATCGTCGGCGTCGAACCGGCCCATGAACAACATGGGCGAGCCGTTGAGCAGCACGCAGTGGATGGCCACGAACAGGCCGTGAGTATGGAAAACGGGCAGGATGTGGAGCAGGACGTCACCCGGCTTCCAGCCCCACGCCTTGTGCAGCGTCAACGCGTTGGCGGCCAGATTGTCGTGGCTGAGCATCGCGCCCTTGGCCCGGCCCGTCGTGCCCGAGGTGTAAAGGACGGCGGCAAGGTCGTCGGCACGCCGTTCGATGGTGGCAAAGTCGGCGCTCAATCCAGCGCTTCGCTCCGTCAGCGAACCGCCCCCGGCCTCATCCAGCGTCAGCACATGGACGACGCCACACGTATCGGCGATCCCTTTGGTCTCGGCCTCGAATTCCGCCCGGCAGACGACAACCGTCGGCTTGGCATCGGAGAAAAAGTATTCCAGCTCGCCCCGGCGATAGGCCGTGTTGAGGGGAACGTAGGCGGCCCCGGCCCTCAGGCAGGCGAGGTAAATAAAAACCGCCTGGGGAGACTTTTCCACCTGACCCGCGACCCTGTCACCGGGACTGACACCGAGGCCGGTCAGCAGGTTGGCGATACGGCCACTTGCTTCGTCGAGATCGCCATATGTAAAAACGTGCCCGTCCACGGTCTCGATGAACGGCTGCCCGAGGTCGGCAGGAAACCGACCACGGAAAAGGTCATAAAGATTTTTGCTCATCGGCGGCTGTTGCTCGTTATTTTTATGCGCCTGTAGGGCGACGCTTGTCGTCCCGATGTGTTTAGCTGACGCTGGCCCATTTCGCAATCGGGGCAATTGATAAAAGGATCGGACGGTCCAGCCATCATGGCCATGATCACAAAACATTTTCGAAACCTGGATTCTCGGGGTTTTCACGCAATCGCCTACACCGAGTGGGCGACGCCCGGCCGCCGGTCGGATGTCATTTGCGTTCATGGCCTGACCCGGAACGGCCGGGATTTCGATTTTCTGGCGTCGGCGTTGCATGACAACCGGCGTTTCATCTGCCCGGACATTGCCGGGCGCGGCGACAGCGACTGGCTGGCCGACACCGGCGATTACGGCTACCCCGTATACCTCTCCGACATGGCCGCCTTGATCGCCCGCCTGGACACCGACCGGGTCGACTGGATCGGCACTTCCATGGGCGGGATTATCGGCATGATGTTGGCAAGCCAGCCGAACACGCCCATCCGCAGTCTCGTGGTCAATGATATCGGGCCGTTCCTTCCCAAAGCCGCGCTGACCAGAATTTCCGGGTATGTCGGACACGATGGGGACTTTTCCAGCCTCGACGCGGTCGAAACCTACCTCCGCCAGGTCCACGCCCCATTCGGCCCCCTGACCGATAAGCAATGGTCCCACCTGACCCGCCACGGTGCCCGTGAGGTGGACGAAGGCCGCTGGCGCCTCCACTACGACCCTGCCATCGGCACGGCGTTCAAGGCCGCCGCCACCGACGACGTCGACCTGTGGGCCATCTGGGACCGGATCCGGTGTCCCGTGCTCGTCCTCCGTGGCACCGATTCCGACATTTTGTCGAGCGACACCGCCGCTGAAATGGTGAGACGGGGCCCACCGGTTGAATTGGTCGAATTCCCCGATATCGGCCATGCGCCGGCGCTCATGGACGACTCCCAGATCGCCATCATCAGGGAATGGCTGAATTCCAACGATTGCTAACACCTCACCTAGCCAAGAAGATTGAGCCGGTTTTGGTCATTTGTTAACCAAATTGGCCCTATAGATTAGATGTCAGGATCGATGGATTTCGAGTGCCGGCCCGGAATGGCGGGCGTAGATAGTTTTGGAGGCGATTCATGGAACAAGCCGTAGCCACCACCGGTTCTCACGAACTGGAGATCATTCCCGGCGAAGACCAGGAGGACTACGTCACCTTCGTCATCAAGGACCAGATGTTCGGTGTTCCGGTCCTCAAGGTGCAGGACATCCTGACGCCGGACAAGATCGCGACCATTCCCATGGCGCCGGCGGAGGTCAGGGGATCCATCAATCTTCGCGGCCGCATCGTCACCGTGATCGACGTCCGCGTGCGCCTAGGTCTCGAAAAACGCGATCCCGGCGAATCGAACATGGGAGTCACGGTCGAGCACGAGAACGACCTCTACACCCTGTTGGTGGATTCGGTGGGCGACGTGATCGGTCTCTCGTCAGAGGGATACGAAGGCAACCCAAGCACCCTGGACCCCCTGTGGCGGGAGTTCGCACTTGGTGTCTTCCGCCTCGAGGAAAAATTGATGGTGATTCTCGATATCGAGAATCTGCTCAACCTCAAGTCGGCGTGACAAACCGCCGCCGATCTTCCGTATCAGCCTGATTCCCTGAGCAGCGTTGCCGCCTGGACGGCGGCATAGGTCAGAATGCCGTCGGCGCCGGCGCGCTTGAAGCCGACCAGGGTTTCCATCATCACCCGTTCGTAATCGAGCCAGCCCTGGGCCGCCGCCGCGTTGAGCATGGCGTATTCGCCGCTGACGTTGTAGGCGAAAGTCGGCATCCCGAAGGCGTCCTTCACCCGCCGCAGGACATCGAGATAGGGAAGCCCCGGCTTGACCATCACCATGTCGGCCCCCTCGTTGATGTCCAGCGCCACCTCGCGCAGGGCCTCGTCGATATTGGCCGGGTCCATCTGGTAGGTCTTCTTGTCGCCCTTGAGCGCCACCCCCGACCCGACCGCGTCACGGAACGGCCCATAGAAGGCCGAGGCGTACTTTGCCGCATAGGCCATGATCCGGACATGGTCGAAGCCGGCCCCGTCGAGGGCCTCGCGAATGGCACCGACGCGCCCGTCCATCATGTCCGACGGCGCGATCACGTCACATCCGGCCTCGGCCTGCACCAGCGCCTGCTTGCACAGAACCTCCACGGTTTCGTCGTTGACCACGTAACCATCCCGGACCAGCCCGTCGTGGCCGTCGCTGTTGTAGGGGTCCAGCGCCACGTCGCAGAGGATGCCGACGTTGGCACCCCCCGTCTTGACCTCGCGCACGGCACGGCAGACCAGGTTGTCGGGGTTATAGGCCTCGCGGCCGTCCGGCGTTTTCGCCTCGGGATCGGTGTAGGGGAAGAGGGCGACGGCCGGTATGCCGAGGGCTTCCGCCTGACCAACCGCCTCCACCAATAGATCGACGGACAACCGATCGACCCCGGGCATGGACGGCACGGCCTCGCGCTTGCCCGTTCCCTCGACCACGAAGATGGGCCAGATCAGATCGTCGGGTGAAAGCCGGTTCTCAGCCACCATCCGCCGCGACCAGTCGTCGCGGCGGTTGCGGCGCATGCGGGTGCCCGGAAAGGCCCCGAGCGCCGGCGGTTGGGAGCGTTGCATGCGGTTCTGCCCCTTTCCCAGGAAAAAGATCCGCAAGCATATCGCCTCGACCGCCCTTGCCAATACCCTTATTGCCCCGGAAAAACCCAGTCATTAGGTATTTACCCGGGATTAAAAATAGTTTACGTTTACGTAAACGGAAACTAAAGACAAGGGCCTCGGTTGCGAATCGCGTGATGGCCTGGGACAATGGTCAGGTCCCGGCCCAGCCGGTCACGCGAAACGATTACCGGTATCCTGAGGAAAGGGAGGCCAGCGTGCCCGACGAAGGTAGTACAGTCACCACCGCCAAGAAGCGCCGCGCCCCGGCGCCGAAGAAACGGGCCTACAAGGCCAAACACCCGGTCCGCTTCGTGACCGCGGCAAGCCTGTTCGACGGCCATGACGCGTCGATCAACATCATGCGCCGGATCCTCCAGGCGTCGGGCGCCGAAGTCATACACCTTGGCCACAACCGCTCCGTCGACGAGGTCGTCAGCGCCGCCGTCCAGGAAGACGCCCACGCCATTGCCGTGAGTTCCTATCAGGGCGGCCACGTCGAGTATTTCAAATACATGGTCGATCTGCTGCGCCAGCGCCGCCGGGGGGAGATCAAGGTGTTCGGCGGCGGCGGCGGCGTCATCGTCGCCGAGGAAGTCCAGGAACTCCACGATTACGGCGTCACCCGCATCTACTCGCCCCACGACGGCCAGAACCTGGGCCTCCAGGGCATGATCAGTGACATGATCAAGAGCGCCGATACAGACCTGGCCGGCAACCTGCCGGCGGATATCGACGGCCTCGCGGGCGGAGACGTCACCGACCTGGCGCGTGTGATCACGGGCCTCGAGAACGGAACCCTTGAGGAGGGGCACCGGGACCGGATACGCACCCTGGCCGCCGGCCGGGCATCGGTACCGGTCCTTGGCATCACCGGTACCGGCGGTGCCGGCAAGTCGTCCCTGACCGATGAACTGATCCGCCGCTTCCGTCTTTTCAGCGGCGAGCCCCGTATCGCCGTCATCGCCATCGATCCGTCCCGGCGCAAGACCGGCGGCGCCCTGCTCGGTGATCGCATCCGCATGAACGCCATCTCGGCGCCCAACATCTACATGCGCTCCCTGGCCACACGCGGAGCCGGCGTTGAGGTTCCCGAGGCCCTGCCCGACATCGTCGCCGCCTGCAAGGCGGCCGGGTTCGAGCTGGTGATCGTCGAGACCCCGGGAATTGGGCAAGGCGACGCCGGCATCGTCCCCCACGTCGATGTCTCGCTTTACGTCATGACGCCCGAGTTCGGTGCCGCCAGCCAGCTCGAGAAGATCGATATGCTGGACTACGCCGACGCCGTCGCCATCAACAAGTTCGACCGCAAGGGCGCCCTGGATGCCCGCCGGGACGTGCGCAAGCAGATGCAGCGCAACCGCGAGGCCTTCACCACTCCGGTCGAGGACATGCCCGTCTTCGGCACCATCGCGGCGCGCTTCAGCGATCCCGGCGTGACCCGGCTCTATCAGGCCCTGCTCGGAATGATCGACGACAAGGAACTGGCGGCAGCGCCGACAACCCTTGCACCCGAGGAAGCCCCGGCGGACGTCGAGGCCGGAACCGCCATCGTGCCCGCCGAGCGTCAACGCTATCTGGCGGAGATCTCCGGGACCGTCCGCAGCTATCACGAAACCATCGACCAGCAGGTTGCCATCGCCCGCGAACGCCAGCAGCTATCAGGGACCCGGCGCATGCTCGAGGATGCCGGCAAGGATGCGACCCAGTTGGATGCCTTGGCCGCCGAACGGGAAGCGGCCCTCGACCCCCGTTGTCGCAAGCTCATCGACATCTGGCCCAAGGTGAAGGAGAGCTACGCCGGCGACGAATACGTGGTCAGGATCCGCGACCGCGAAATCCGCACCCGGCTCAGGCGGACGACGCTGTCGGGCAACACGATTCCGCGGGTCGCGCTGCCCCAATTCGAGGATCACGGCGAAATCCTCAGATGGATGCTCAAGGAGAACGTTCCCGGCACCTTCCCCTATACGGCCGGCGTTTTCGCCTTCAAGCGCGAGGGCGAGGACCCGACCCGCATGTTCGCCGGCGAAGGCGATCCGGCGCGGACCAACAAGCGCTTCAAGTACCTGTCCCAGCATTCCGCTTTCAAGCGCCTGTCCACCGCCTTCGACTCGGTGACCCTTTACGGCTTCGACCCCGACGAACGCCCTGACATTTACGGCAAGGTCGGCAATTCGGGGGTCTCGATCGCGACCCTGGACGACATGAAGGTTCTCTACGACGGCTTCGATTTGTGCGCGCCGGAAACCTCGGTTTCCATGACCATCAACGGCCCGGCGCCGACCACCCTGGCCATGTTCCTCAACACCGCCATCGACCAGCAGCTGGAAAAATTCGAGAGCGAGAACGGCCGCCCCCCAACCGACGAGGAAATCGAGAAGATCCGCGAATGGGTACACGAGAACCTGCGGGGCACGGTCCAGGCGGACATCCTGAAGGAGGATCAGGGCCAGAACACCTGCATCTTCTCCACCGAATTCGCCCTCAAGATGATGGCCGACATCCAGGAGTACTTCGTCCGCCACCGGGTCCGTAATTTCTATTCGGTCTCCATTTCCGGCTATCACATCGCCGAGGCCGGCGCCAATCCCATCTCGCAGCTGGCCTTCACCCTGGCCAACGGCTTCACCTATGTGGAGGCCTATCTGGCCCGGGGCATGCACATCGACGACTTCGCCCCCAATCTGTCGTTCTTTTTCTCCAGCGGCATGGACCCCGAATATTCGGTGATGGGCCGGGTCGCACGGCGCATCTGGGCCACAGCCATGCGCTTCAAGTACGGGGCCAACGAGCGCAGCCAAAAACTCAAGTACCACACCCAGACCTCGGGCCGATCGCTCCATGCCCAGGAAATGGACTTCAACGATATCCGTACCACCCTGCAGGCCCTGATCGCCATCTACGACAACTGCAACAGCCTGCACACCAATGCCCACGACGAGGCCTACACCACCCCCACCGAGGGCAGCGTCCGCCGGGCCCTGGCCATCCAGATGATCATCAACCGGGAATGGGGTCTGGCGGGCAACGAGAACCCCAATCAGGGCTCCTTCATCATCGACGAGCTGACCGACCTTGTGGAAGAGGCGG
>JAJFIG010000134.1 GCA_021775195.1 Rhodospirillales bacterium
GAGCGCGCCGACCTGAGCGTCCTTTCATCCCACGAGTCCATCGCCGCCGCCGGCGAGCCGGCCAAGCCGTGGAAGGACGTTCTTACGGCCATGGTCGGCGAGCTCAAGTACGAGGCGCCGCTGGTGGCATCGGGCGCCATCCTGCTGGCCGGCGGCTCCATCGCCGCCACCATCGCCGCCGTGATCGGCGCCGCCGTCGGCGGCATCGCGGTCAAGGAAGTGCTGGACGAAGTAACGGCAACACCCAACACCGAGGACTTCGCGCGCTCCCTGGCGGCGGGCAACGTCATCCTCTGGGTGCGGGCGCCCGACGCGGCGCGCCAGGACACGGCCCGGACCATCCTTGAAACCAGCGGCGGCATCAACGTTCACATCTATCGACCGCCCCCCGCCAACGATCGGTAAACCGATCACCAAACCCTGGGAAAGAAACATGACCGAATATTCCGACCACGTCACCGACCAGGAAGCGCTACGCCTGCACGCCTCGGGCAAGCCGGGAAAAATCGAGATCAGCGCCACCATTCCCCTGGTCACCCAACGGGACCTGGCGATGGCCTATACGCCGGGCGTCGCGGCGCCGTGCCTGGAAATCGCCCGCGACCCGGCGCTCGTCTACGACTATACCGCCAAAGGGAACATGGTCGCGGTGGTGACCAACGGGACCGCGGTTCTCGGCCTCGGCGACCTGGGGCCGCTGGGCGCCAAGCCGGTCATGGAGGGCAAGGTCGGCCTGTTCAAGCGCTTCGCCGATGTCGACGGCATCGATCTGGAGATCGACACCAAGGACGTGGACGAATTCGTCAACTGCGTGCGCTTCATCGGCTCGCCCTTCGGCGGCATCAACCTGGAGGACATCAAGGCGCCGGAGTGCTTCATCATCGAGCAGCGGCTGCGCGAGCTCATGGATATTCCGGTCTTCCATGACGATCAGCACGGAACGGCGATCATCACCCTGGCCGCCTACATCAACGCCCTCGACCTCACCGGCCGGTCGGTCAAGGAAACGAAGGTCGTGTTCAACGGTGCCGGGGCCGCCTCGATCGCCTGCATCGAACTGTTCATCGCGCTGGGCACTCCGTCGGAAAACATCGTCATGTGCGACACCCGGGGCGTCGTCTACCAGGGCCGCGAGGCCGGGATGAACCAGTGGAAAGCCGCCCACGCCACCGACACCAAGGCGCGGACCCTGGCCGAAGCCATGGTCGGCTGCGATGTATTCGTCGGGCTGTCGGTGGAGAACGCGGTCAACCAGGATATGGTCGACAGCATGGCCGACAGGCCGATCGTCTTCGCCATGGCCAACCCGGTGCCGGAGATCCTGCCGGGCGACGTGATGGCGGTGCGCCCGAACGCCATAGCGGCCACGGGCCGTTCCGATTTTCCCAACCAGATCAACAACGTGCTGGGATTCCCCTATATCTTCCGCGGAGCCCTGGACGTGCGCGCCAGCACCATCAACGACGCCATGAAAATCGCCGCCGCCCAGGCCCTTGCCGACCTCGCGCGGGAGGACGTCCCGGACGAAGTGGACGCGGCCTACCACGGACGGAACCTGCGCTACGGCCCCGAGTACATCATCCCGGCGCCCTTCGATCCGCGCCTGATCCAGGCGGTGCCCCCGGCGGTGGCCAAGGCGGCCATGGATACGGGCGTGGCGCGGCGGCCGATCATCGACATGACGGCGTACCGCAACGAACTCGCCGCCCGCCTCGACCCGACGGCGGGGACCCTGCAGGTGATCCTCGACCAGGTTCGCGAGAACCCGAAACGGGTCGTGTTCGCGGAGGGCGAGGAGGAAAAAAGCATCCGCTCGGCGATCATCTTCCGCAACTCCGGCTATGGCTCGCCGGTTCTCATCGGGCGCGAGCGCCGGATCAACGAGACCCTGGAAAAACTCGGCATGAAGGAGATCGAGGACCTGGAGATCCACAACGCCAAACTAAGCGACGATACCAAGCGCTACATGGACTTTCTCTATGATCGCCTGAAGCGCAAGGGTTTCCTCTACCGCGACTGCCAGCGCCTGGTGAACCAGGACCGCAACGTGTTCGGCGCCTGCATGGTGGCGATGGGAGACGCCGACGCCATGGTCACCGGGTTGACCCGCAACTACCACATCGCCCTGGACGAGATCTCCCGGGTCTTCGATCCCATCGAGGGCGAGTACGTCTTCGGCCTGACCATGCTGGTGACCCGCGAGGGGACCGTGTTCGTCGCCGACACCGCCGTCCAGGTGGTGCCGACGGCGGAGCAGATCGCCGACATCGCCGTGCAGGCGGCGCAACGGGTCCGGGAACTGGGGCACGAGCCGCGGGTGGCGATGATGTCGTTCGCCGATTTCGGCCACCCGATGCCGGAACGGGCCCAGGTGGTGCGCGACGCGGTCGCGATCCTGGAAGGGAAAACCGTCGATTTCGAGTTCGACGGTGAGATGAACGCCGACGTCGCCCTCGATTTCGAGCACATGAAGACGGTCTATCCCTTCTGTCGCCTCAGCGGGCCGGCCAACGTCCTGATCATGCCGAGCCTCAACGCCGCCAGCATCTCGTCGAACCTGATGCAGCAACTGGGCGGCGGCACGGTCATCGGCCCGCTGCTCACGGGCCTGACCCATTCGGCACAGATCGTGCCCATGGGGGTGACCGTTTCCGACATGGTCAACATGGCCGCCCTGGCCGCCCACGGCGCCCATCGGTGAGCGGTCGCTGAATCGCCGGACCGGATGCGGGAACCGCCTGGTTTCGGCGCATGAAAACGAGGTAAAATTGTCGGGAAATCCGGTTTGCCCGCGGCAATCGCAAGCGGGCGACCGGAAACTCTGAATCTACCACGGGATCACGGTCAAAAACAGTCTTGTATTGTCCGTGATTTGCGGCCAAACGTCGGGTTCGATGAAGCAGAATCTCTGGCGGCGTCGCTGATGGAACCATCACACGACACCACGCCCGCGGGCGAAGAGACGGCGAAGGAAATCACCCGCCCGGCATTCGGAGCCCAGACCCTTGTCCGTGGATACGGCAAGGTCGGCTTGGCGTTCGTGTTCCTGGTCGGGGTCTGCGCCTTCACGGCACTTATATGGAGCGGGATGGAGGGTGGCGCCTTCGTCATCGCCGCCGCCGTCATTGGCGGCTACATGGCCATCAACATCGGCGCCAACGACGTCGCCAACAACGTCGGGCCGGCGGTGGGATCGAAGGCCCTGACGCTGGGCGGCGCCCTGGTGATCGCGGCGGTGTTCGAGTCCGCGGGAGCCATCCTGGCGGGCGGCGACGTGGTCGCCACGATCAAGAAGGGGATCATCGATCCGGGCCTGATGCCCGACGCGCTGACGTTCATGAACGCGATGATGGCGGCCCTCCTGGCGGCCGCCCTGTGGCTCAACCTGGCGACCTTCGTGGGGGCGCCGGTTTCGACCACCCATGCCATCGTCGGCGGGGTCATGGGGGCGGGCGTCGCCGCCACCGGCCTCGTTGCCGTCAACTGGCCGACCATGGGCAAGATCGCCGCGAGCTGGGTGATCTCGCCGGTGATGGGAGGCCTCATCGCGGCACTGTTCCTAGCCTTCATCAAATTCTTCATCCTCTACAAGGACGACAAGATCGCCGCCGCCAAACGCTGGGTGCCGCTGCTGGTGGCGATCATGGCGGCGACGTTCACCGCGTACCTGGCACTCAAGGGATTGAAGAAGATCTGGAAACCGGAGCCGTTCGTGGTCATGGCGGCGACGGCGACGGCCCTCGTTGTCGCCTTCGCCCTGGTCAAGGCCTGGGTGACGAAGCGGGCCGTCAACCTGGAGAACCGGAAACGGTCGGTGTATAGCCTGTTCGTCATTCCCCTGATTTGCTCGGCGGCGCTGTTGTCGTTCGCCCACGGCGCCAACGACGTCGCCAATGCAGTGGGGCCGCTGGCGGCCATCGTCAGCACGGCGGCGTCGGGCGGCATCAGCACCAAGGTCGGCATTCCGATATGGATCATGGTGATGGGCGCCCTGGGGATATCGGTCGGGCTTGTGCTGTTCGGGCCGAAGCTGATCCGGACGGTGGGCGGACAGATCACCAAGCTCAATCCGGTGCGCGCCTTCTGCGTCGCGCTGGCGGCGGCGATCACGGTGATCATCGCCTCGACCCTGGGCCTGCCGGTGAGCTCGACCCACATCGCCGTCGGCGGGGTGTTCGGGGTCGGTTTCCTGCGCGAACTGATCTCCAACTGGGGCAAGACCGAGATGGTGCCCCAGCCGCTGAGCGCCGGCGTCACGCCGCCCGAAGTCCTGCGCCGGAACCCGCCGCCAGGGAACGGGTGGAAAAAGAGCAAACGGAAACTGGTGCGCCGGGCCCATCTGGCCACCATCGCCACCGCCTGGATCGTCACGGTGCCGGCGGCGGCGGCCATGGCGGCGGTGCTGTTCTATCTGCTGCAGGGACTACAGCAGGTCTGAGCCTATTCCTATCCGGCGGCGGCCAGGGCGCGTTCGTGTGCGTCGACGGAAGCCTTGCCGAAACAGCAGAAAACCACTTTTTCCAGGGTATCGTCGGCGGCCAGGAGTTCTTTCACGGTGGCGACCGCGATGTGTGCCGCGCGGTCGGCGGGAAAGCGGTAGACGCCGGTGCTGATGGCGGGGAAGGCGATGGACCTGAGGCCGTTCGCCAGGGCCAGTTCCAGGGAGCGACGGTAGCACGAAGCCAGAAGATCGTCCTCGCCACGGCCGCCGCCATGCCAGACCGGCCCCACGGTATGGATGACGTGGCGGGCGGGGAGCTTGTAGCCCCTGGTGATCTTGGCCTCGCCGGTGGGACAGCCGCCGAGGGTCCGGCACTCGGCGAGCAGCTCACGCCCGGCGGCGCGGTGGATGGCGCCGTCGACGCCGCCGCCGCCGAGGAGGGACTCGTGGGCGGCGTGGACGATGGCATCGACGTCGAGTCTGGTGATGTCGCCCTCGACGATGGCAATACGGTCGGTTATCGGTTCCAACTTCTCGGGGTCAGGCGCCGCTGTCGCGGGCCATGCCCTCGCGGATGAGATCACAGGCCTCCTCGGTCTCGCCCCAGCGCTTGACCTTGACCCACTTGCCTTCCTCCAGGTCCTTGTAGTGGCCGAAGAAATGGGCGATCTGGTCGATCAGGATGGGACGGACGTCACGGTAGGACCCGACGTTGGCGTAGAAGGGATGAAGGTCGTCGACGGGAACGCAGAGGATCTTCTCGTCGATGCCGCTCTCGTCCTCCATGATCAGTACGCCGATGGGCCGCGAGCGGATGACGACGCCCGGGCTGACGGCGATCTGGCCGAGGACGGCGGCATCGACGGGGTCGCCGTCGTCGGACAGGGTGTGGGGGATGAAACCGTAGTTGCACGGGTAGTACATGGCCGTGTGCAGGAAGCGGTCGACGTACATGGCCCCCGAATCCTTGTCCATCTCGTACTTGACCGGGTTTCCGCCGAGTGAGATCTCGATGATGACGTTGACCTCGTAAGGCGGATTGTCGCCGACGGGAATTCTCGAAATGTCCATGGATTCCCCCCTCTTTCAGTATATGCGCCGGCCGATCATAGCGCGCCGGCCGGCGGCCTGTCGCGTTTATCCTGCGCCGCCGGCGAACGGCGCATCAGCCACGCCAGAACCAGCAGGCCGGGGACGGCGGCGGCGGCGCTGAAGAGGAAAAAGCCGATCCAGCCCAGGTGGTCGGCGGTCCAACCGGAGGACGCCGAGAGCACGTCGCGGGCGAAGGCCATGAAGGAGCTGAGGAGCGCGTATTGGGTCGCCGTATAGGCTTGGTTGCACAGCGACGAGAGGTAGGCGACGAAGGCCGAGGTGGCCATGCCGGCGGTGACGTTCTCGGCGGTGATGGTGAGCATGAGCATGGGCACGCTGTGGCCGATCATGGCCTGGGCGACGAAGACCAGGGTGCCGGCGACCTGGAGGACGCCGCAGATCATCAGGCTGGGCATTATGCCGAGGCGGCTGACCATGATGCCGCCGATGAGGCCGCCGACGATGGTGGCGCCGAGGCCGAAGACCTTGCTAACGTTGGCGATCTCCACCGTGGTGAAGCCCATCTCGACATAGAAGGGATTGGCCATGACCCCCAGGTAGGCCTCGCCGAGCTTGTAGAGCATGATGAAGAGGACGATGGCGGCCCAGCCCGAATGGGTCATGAAATCGCGGAAGGGGGCGATCACCGCCTCGTAGAACCAGGCCAACAGGCGGGCGCGCCAGTGGGGCATGCCGGTGGCCAGGTGATCGCGGATCCGTTTCTCCTCGGCCTCGGCGGATTGCAGGGAACCGCCAGCCTGGGGCTCGGGGGCGAGCAGGATGGTGATCATGCCGACGACCACCAGGGCGCCCATGATGGTGTAGACCTGGTTCCAGGTGAAGACCGAGGCCAGCCACAGCGCCCCGGCGCCGGCGGTGAGCATGCCCATGCGGTAGCCGAGCACGATGGCCCCCGCCCCCGCTCCCTGCTCGTCGTCATCGAGAAGCTCGACCCGGTAGGCGTCGATGACGATGTCCTGGCTCGCCGAGCAAAAGGCGACGAGGAGGGCGAACGCGGCGGTCATGACGGGATTGGCGGCGGGGTCGGTGGAGGACATGGCGAGAATCGCCGCCATCAGCGCCGCCTGGGTGACGATGGCCCAGCCCCGGCGGCGGCCGAGCCAGGAGGTGAGGACGGGCAGCGAGAGGCGGTCGATCAGGGGCGCCCACAGGAACTTGAAGGTGTAGGGCGTGCGGACCAGGGAAAAGAGGCCGATGGTGGTCAGCGAGACGCCCTCGACCTTGAGCCATACCGAGAGCGTCGAGAAGACGAGGAGCAGGGGAAGGCCGCTGGCGAAGCCGAGGAAGAGGATCACCAGCACCCGGCGGTCGAGATAGATCCGCGCCGCGTCGATCCAGGTTTTCCTTGGGTTCATGATCGCCGGTCCCGGTCAGAGGTCCGGGCGAAGGTAACGGCAAGCCGTCACGGTGGAAAGGGTTTCGGCGCTCAGACGGCGGCGGCGGCGCGCGCCGCCTTCTTGCGGTCGTGGGGGTCGAGCAGGCGTTTGCGCAGGCGGATGCTCTCGGGTGTCACCTCGACCAGCTCGTCGTCCTGGATGTAGGCGATGGCCTGCTCGAGGCTCATGCGCCGGGGCGGCGTCAGGCGGACGGCCTCGTCGGTGCCGGAGGCTCGGACGTTGGTCAGCTGCTTGGTCTTGCGGGGATTGACCTCGAGGTCGTTGGCGCGGCTGTGCTCACCGACGACCATGCCCTCGTAGACCTTGGTTCCGGGGCCGACGAAAAGGGGTCCCCGTCCCTCCAGGTTGGCGAGGGCGTAAGGCACGGCGGGGCCGGCGGTAACGGAAATGAGGACACCGTTGCGGCGCCCGGGGATCGAACCCCGGCGCGGGGCGTAGCCGTGATAGAGACGGCTCATGACGCCGGTGCCGCGGGTCTCGGTCATGAACTCGCCGTGATAGCCGATCAGTCCCCGGGACGGGGCAAGGAAGGTCAGGCGCGTCTTGTCGCCGCCGGAGGGGCGCATCTCCTTGAGTTCGCCGCGGCGGACGCTGAGGGCCTCGACGACGATGCCGGAGAAGGCCTCGTCGACGTCGATCTGGATCTCCTCGATGGGCTCCAGGGTGGCGCCGGTGTCCGGGTCGCTGCGGTAAAGGACCTGGGGGCGGCCGATGGAGAGCTCGAAGCCCTCGCGGCGCATGGTCTCGATGAGGACGCCCAACTGCAGTTCGCCGCGCCCGGCAACCTCGAAACTGTCCTTGTTGTCGGTTTCGGTGACCTGGATGGCGACGTTGCCCTCGGCCTCGCGCAGCAGGCGGGTGCGGATCATGCGCGATGTCACCTTGGCGCCCTCGCGCCCGGCGAGGGGCGAATCGTTGATGGAAAAGGTCATGGAGAGGGTCGGCGGATCGACGGGGTCGGCGTTGAGGGGGGCCTCGGCCTCGGGGGCGCACAGGGTATCGGCGACGGTGGCCTTGGCGAGGCCGGCGAGGGCGACGATGTCACCGGCCCCGGCCTCGTCCACCGGAACCCGCTGCAGGCCACGGAAAACCAGGACCTTGGTCAGGCGGCCCTGCTCGACCTCGCGGGCGTCGTGGCTGAGGGCCTTGACCGCCATGTTGGTGCTCACCGAGCCGCACTGGATACGCCCGGTGAGGACGCGGCCGAGATAGGGATCGTTCTCGAGGGTCGTCGCCAGCATGGCGAAGGGCGCTTCGGGGTCGACATCGGGGGGCGGCACATGATCGACGATGAGGTCGAACAACGGCGCCAGGTCGGTGCCGGGGCCCTCGCTCTCGGTGGCGGCCCAGCCCTCCTTGGCGGAGGCGAAAAGGACGGGAAAGTCCAACTGTTCCTCGCGGGCGTCGAGTGCGGCGAAGAGGTCGAAGACCTCGTCGTGGACTTCGTGGACGCGGGCGTCCGGACGGTCGGCCTTGTTGATGACGACGATGGGGCGGAGGCCCAGCTTGAGGGCCTTGGCGGTGACGAACTTGGTCTGGGGCATGGGCCCCTCGGCGGCGTCGACGAGCAGCAGGACGCCGTCGACCATGTTCAGGATGCGCTCCACCTCGCCGCCGAAATCGGCGTGTCCCGGGGTGTCGACGATGTTGATGCGCATGCCCTGCCAGTCGACGGAAGTGCACTTGGCGAGGATGGTAATGCCCCGTTCGCGCTCCTGGTCGGTACTGTCCATGGCCCGTTCGGCGACCTGCTGGTTGTCGCGGAAAATGCCGCTCTGGCGCAGCATGCCGTCGACCAGAGTGGTCTTGCCGTGATCGACGTGGGCGATGATGGCGACGTTTCTAAGGTCCACGGTGAATCCCTTCGCGGCGGCATTGCCGCATAAACTAAAGATGGGGCCTGTTGGTCCCGGTGTCAGGCGAGAAGCGGCGCCGCCAGTTCGCTGAGGGGCGTCTCCGGGCGGGCGCCGTAGTGGCTGATGACCTCGGCCGCGGCGTTGCCGCCGAGGCGCCCGCAAAGGGCAAGGTCGCGGCCGTGGGTGAGGCCGTAGAGGAAGCCAGCGGCATAGGCGTCGCCGGCACCGGTGGTGTCGACGACGTGGTCCACGGGCTCGGCGTCGAGGACGTGCAGCTCGTCGCCGGAGATCACCACCGATCCCTTTTCGCTGCGGGTGAAGGCGCCGACGCGGCAGTGGCCGCGGACCTGCTGCAGGGCGGCGTCGAAGGTCGGCGCCTGGTAAAGGGACATGATCTCGTCCTCGTTGGCGAAGAGCACGTCGATATGATCGTTGAGAAGGACGAGGAACTCGGCCCGGTGGCGGTCGACGCAGAAGGGATCGGAAAGGCTGAGGGCGACCATGCGGCCGGCCTCGTGGGCCAGGTTGGCGGCCTTGACGAAAGCCTCCTTGGCCTTGGGCGGGTCCCAGAGATAGCCCTCGAGATAGGTGACCCTGGCGTCGGTGACGACGGCGGGATCGATGTCCTCGGGCCCGAGATCGACACAGGCGCCCAGGTAGGTCTGCATGGTGCGCTGGGCGTCGGAAGTGACGAAAATCAGGCAGCGGGCGGTGGTCGCCCCGTCCTGGGCGAGCAGGGTATCGAAGGTGATCCCCAGGGTGCGGATATCGTGGCGGAAAATGGCGCCCAGTTGGTCGTCCCGGACCTTGCCGATGAAGGCCCCGGCGCCGCCCAGTGAGGCGAGGCCGGCAATGGTGTTGGCGGCGGAACCGCCGGAGCATTCGACGGCCGGGCCCATCTTGTCGTAGAGGGCGGCGGCGGTCTCGGGGTCGATCAGGGTCATGGCGCCCTTGGCCAGCCCGTGTTCGGCGAGGAACGAGTCCTCGGCATGGGCGAGCACGTCGACGATGGCGTTGCCGATGCCGACGACGTCAAAGCGGGCGTCCGCCATGGATATTCCTCCGAGGTCGATGAATTGAGCGCGGCGCAGTATAGCGAGGCGCCGGCGTCGGACAAGCGGGTTGATGGATGTATCGGTGGGATGTGTCGTGACTCGGCGGCAAATTCCGTTCCCTTCGCCGGGCATCCGGGTTAAACAAGCGAACCATCACCAACCGTTCCCGCCTATCGAACGACAGATCAACATGTTCAACGCATTTGTTAAAGGAACCCGTCAACTCGGCGATCCCGCCGCCCGGCGCCCGGTGTGGATCGGCCTCGCCATCGCGCTGCTGGTTTTCGTCGCCCTGTGGATGTCGATCGGCTTCCTGCTCGCCAATACGATCCTCTTCCAGTGGGGATGGCTGGAAACCGTGGTCGACGTGCTCGGCGGGCTGACGACCCTGGTGGTCACCTGGTTCCTTTTCCCGGGCGTGATCAGCGCCGTCATCGGCCTGCTGCTGGAAAGCATCGCCGATGCCGTCGAGGCCCGCCACTATCCCCATCTGCCGGCGGCGGCGGGGCTGGGATTGGGCGAGACGGTGGCGACGACGCTCAAGTTCCTGGCGCTGATGGTGGTTCTCAACCTGGTGATGCTGGTCTTCCTGCTGTTTCCGCCGGTTTTCCCTTTTGTTTTCTATGGCGTGAACGGATATCTTCTGAGTAGGGAATATTTCGAACTGGTCGCCCTGCGCCGGGTCGACAGCCGCGAGGCCCGGGCGCTGAGGAAGGCCAACAAGGGACGGCTGTTTGTCGCCGGTGTCATTATCGCGTTCCTGCTGACCGTACCGGTGGTGAATTTGCTGGCTCCGGTTATCGCAACCGCCACCATGGTTCACCTTTTCGAATCCTGGCGCCAGCGGCGGGTGTGATCGGATGGTACCAGTCGCGGCGGCCGCTTCGGGCAGGAAGAACAGGCCGGCAGCGAATTTGGAGAGGAGCAATACAACATGTTCCGGAAAAAAATGGACGAAAATGAATCAAAGGAAACGCCAGCCCAGGGTTCGGACATGACGGAAGATATCGACGCACCACCGCTGAAGCCTTTCTCGAAAAAGG
>JAJFIG010000135.1 GCA_021775195.1 Rhodospirillales bacterium
TCCTCCTCCTCCTCCTCCTCGTGATCGTCGTCGCGGGTGCTGGTGCATGGGTCTATGCCGAATTCATGCGCCCGGGGCCGTTGGTGGGGCGGACCACGATAATCGTCCCCCGCGGCGCCGGGGTCGACGCCATCGCCGACAACCTGTCCCGGGCCGGTGTCATCGCCCGTCCCTTGCCGTTTCGCCTTGCCGCTCGGTTTACCGGCGCCGCCAGGGGCCTGCGCGCCGGCGAATACGCCTTTCCACCGGCAATTAGCCCCCGCGATGCCCTGGCCCTTTTGCGCAGCGGCAAGACGGTGGTCCGGCGGCTTACCATCGCCGAGGGCACGACGACGGCGCAGACCTTGTCCCAGCTGGCGCTAACCGACGGGCTGAAGGGGGCCGTGGACACCCCTCCCGGGGAAGGTGTTCTGCTGCCGGAAACCTACCATTTTTCCTATGGTGACGGGCGTCAGGCCATGGTCGCGCGCATGGCCAAGGCCATGGATGAGATCCTTGCCGGCCTGTGGGCGTCGAGGGCGCCGGGGTTGCCTCTGAAGACACCCCGCGAGGCCGTCATACTGGCATCGATTGTCGAGAAGGAGACGGCAGTACCGGAGGAACGCCAACGTATCGCGGCGGTGTTCATCAACCGTCTGCGCAAGGGCATGCGCCTGCAATCGGATCCGACAGTGGTCTATGGGTTGACCGCCGGCAGTGGCCCCCTGGGACGGCCGCTGACCCGCGCCGATCTCAAGGCGCCGTCACCGTTCAATACCTACCTGACTGATGGACTGCCACCCGGCCCGATCTGCAATCCGGGCCGCGCCTCCCTAGCCGCCGTCGTCAATCCCGCGGTCACCAGCGAGTTCTACTTCGTCGCCGACGGCAGCGGCGGCCATGTCTTTGCTCGCACCCTGGCCGAGCACAACCGCAACGTCGCCCGCTGGCGGCGCTTGCAGAAGCGCCGCCGCCCTTAGATGACCGTTTCCATGGGCTCCTTTTCCGTCGCGTCCATTCCGGCGTCCTGCCGGTCCCGGTTCTGGACCAGGGGGACGACGTTCTCGTGATAGGACCGGGTCGCCTGATGCTGCGGGTCGACCCGCGAATTCTGCCACTGTTCAAGCCAGGCGTCGAAATCTCCCGGAGCCAGCGCCTTGCTGACGAACCATCCCTGGGCGACATCGCATCCCATGTCGGCCAGCAGGGCCAGGGACTCGACGTTCTCGACGCCTTCGGCGACCACCTTCAGACCCAGGTTATGGGCCAGGTTGATGGTCGAATTGACGATCACCTGGTCGTTGACGTCCTCCGCCAGGTTGAGGACGAAGGACTTGTCGATCTTGAGCTCCCGCACCGGCAATTCCTTCAGGTATGCCAGTGACGAATAGCCGGTGCCGAAGTCGTCGATGGACAGCTTGAAGCCGTTCTCGGCCAACTGGTCGATGACTGCCTTGGCCCGTTCGGAATCGACCATGATCGCGCTTTCGGTGATTTCCAGGACCAGATGGTCGGGCGAGACGCCGTGTTCCTTCAGGAGGCGGTTGATCAGGTCCGGCAGTTCCTGGTTGCGCAGAATCTTTGCCGAAAGGTTGACCGCCACGTCCAGGTCGATGCCCTTGGCCCGCCATTGAGCCGATTGTTTGATCGCCGTTTTCAAGGCCCAGGTCGTCAGGTCGCGGATCATGCCGGTCTGTTCGGCCAGTTCGATGAACTCTTCAGCCGGGATGGCGCCCAATTCCGGGTGCGCCCACCGGGCAAGGCATTCCACCGATACGACGTCCTGGGTCGCCACCGAAATCTTGGGCTGGAAGTGGAGTTCCAGTTCCTCGCCTTCGATGGCGCGCTTCAGTTCGCCGGTAAGGGTCAGGTGCCGGACGCTGTTCTGGTCCAGATCGGCATCGTAGAAGGCCACCGGCAGGCCGCTGTTCTTGGCCAGGTACATGGCCACGTCGGCCCGCTGGATGAGCTCCGTCGCCTCGCTGCCGTCGTCGGGAAAGACGGAAACGCCGATGCTGGCACCCACGTCCAGGATCAGGCCGTTGCACTGCAGGGGTTCCTCCAGCGCCCGCTCCAGCCGCGACGCCAGTTTTTCGACCGCGTGGCGGTCCGGTGCCGGCGCGAACAGGATCGCGAACTCGTCGCCGCCCAGGCGGGCGATCATGTCGGTATCGCGGAGCGGCGTACTTAGCCGTTTGGCGATCTGCTGCAGCAGCACGTCGCCGATATGGTGGCCCAGGGTATCGTTGATCTCCTTGAACCGGTTGAGGTCGAGCAACAACAGGGCAAAGCGCTCGCCGCTCTGCGGTGCCCGCGCGATGTATTCCTGCAGGCGCTTGTAGAGGTACGTCCGGTTGGGAAGGCCGGTCAGGGCGTCGTGCAGAGCCTGGTGTTCCAGGGCGTGTTCGTGCGCCTTTCGGTCGGTAATGTCGCGGACGAAGGCGATGTGCCATCGGGCGCTGGCCGTGGTCATCTCCCGCATGGCTATTTCCACCGGAAACTCCGATCCGTCCATGCGTTGCGCCGTCATCTCGTGGATGTGGTTGGCGGACGCCGGGCGCGGGGCCGCGCCCTCCCTCAGGATCAGCCTTGTCGCCCCGGGAATGAAGTTCCCGACAGGTTGGCCCGCGAGGCCGTCCCCATCGATCTCTCCGTTCCCTTGCCCGGTATAGGCCGCGGTACCGATTATCTCGTGGGCGGCCGGATTGGCATCCCTGATCAGGCCCGTATCGTCGAGGATCAGGATCGCGTCGAAGCTGTTTTCGACGACGCCCTTCATCATCGTGTCCTTGTCTTTGATCTCGACGCCCTGTTTGCGGATGTGCAGGGATTTCCAGCCCGATCGGCGGATGACGCCGCTCACGAAACACAGGGTGATGGCCACCAGAATCGCCGAACTATCGAGGATTATGCATTGCTGGTGGGCGACGACAGTGGCGCCCAGCACCGCGACCGATGTGACCGTCAGCCACAGCAGGCCCTTGCGCCAGTTCCAGCCGGCGTACATGGTGCCGAAGCCGAGGATGAAAACAGCGGCGATGGCGAGCACGAACGGCGATCCCAGACGATAGAGAGTCCGACCCTGGACCATCGATTCGTAGGCCAGGGCGATGACCTGGACTCCGGGCAGGATCCCCCAACTAGGCACCGACAGAAGGTCGCCCAGTTGCACCGCCGTTGTTCCCACGATCACCGATTTCCCGGCAATCAATGCCGGATCGAAGCGCCCGGCCATGATGTCGGCGTAGGAGATTGATGGGATCGTATCCGGGCGAATGCCGAAATCGACATAGAAAGTCTTGCTGGGCTCGTTCTCGAGCCCTGCCAACTGGGTCGCGATGAAGGGAACCCGGTCGTCCTTCCACGGTTCGTGGGACTGCGACCGGCGGACAACACCGTCGGCGTTGGGGCGCATGCTCACCGATGCCAGGCTGACCTTGTCGCGGAACTGGGGCAGGGGTTCAGTGAACAGGATCGCGCCTTCGCCGATCTGGCCGTGGCGCCGTTGTTTGAGGACCGCGAGGATCGCTCGCGGCCCGGCGCGGGCGAGGGCTTTCTCGAACGCCGCGTCTTCCTCGGGAATGGATGTGGAACTGAAGTCCACGTCGAAGGCGACGCGGACGGCGCCGGCGTCGATAAGGGCATCCAGGACCCGTGCGTGATAGCTCCTCGGCCAGGGCCAGGTGCCAAGCTCGTCCAGGCTGTCGGCGTCCATGGTCACGATAACCAGGTTGGACGTGGCATTTTTTTCGTCGAGGGAGAAATGGGCTTCCAGAAGCTTGTCGTCGACGAAGCGCAATCCACCTAGAAGGTAAAAGGCCGCGACCACCAGAAAAATGAAACCGGATGTCCAAAGCGTGGACATCCTTTTGGTGGTTCTATTGTTTGTCGTTTCCGCGGTCATCGGGGCATTTCCTCGGTCAATGGCTTTTGGGGGCATGGCGGGTCCCGGCCCGTGCGGCCGGGACCCGTGTATCCTCAAACGTGCCTAGGCTTTTTTGCCGTTGCCATTGCCGTTGCCGCCGGCATTGCCGTTACCGTTGCCGCCGGCGTTACCGTTGCCGCCGCCATTAGCATTGCCGCCGCCGAGACCGCCGGCATTGCCGCCGCCGCCGCCGAGACCGCCGGCATTGCTGCTGCCGCCCCCGAGACCACCGGCATTGCTGCTGCCGCCCCCAAGACCACCGGCATTGCTGCTGCCGCCGCCACCGAGACCGCCGGCATTGCCGCCGCCGCCACCGAGCCCACCCGCGTTATTGGTGGTCCTGGCGATGGCGCTAACCGCCGCGCCGCCCGAGGCACCGAGGCCGGATTTGCCAACGGAACCCTGGTTCGCGCGTACCGTCGAAACCACGGCATTCACGTTGATCGTCTTGCCGTGCCCCAGCGCCTGGCCGTTGGCGTCCTTCTTCTTGAACGCGGTTGCCGCGGTCACACCCTTGGCGAACAGGCCGCCCCGGTTGTTGGCGGTGAAGATAGCGACCGCCCGCGGATGGCGCACGTGGACCGGCTTCGCCGTCTGCGTCGCCTTGGCAACCTTGACCTTGAGCGCCTTCTTTGCCTTCGCCGGCGCCTTGGAATGCTTGTTTCGGCTCTTGCCCCTGACGGTAACATCGGCCCCCGGCTTGGAGCTGATGCGGGCCGTCTCGCCCGGCTTCAGGGTGATGCCCTGGCCGCCCAGCATCGGCTGGGTGACGACGATGCCCTTGGTCAGGTGCACCGTGGCTCCCTGGGAAGTGGTGTTGACGGTGAAGACCGTGCCCTTGACCACGGCTGCCATGAACGGCGTCTCGACCTCGAACGCCGCCATGCTGGTGGCCCGCTTTTTGACCCTATAGAGGAGCGTGCCGAGGTTCTGGAACACCCGGTAGACCCCCGACGGGCGCCCGGCCTTGGGAAGGGCGAGGTGGCTTTCCGGAGCCGCCGTCATGGTCGTTGTCTGATGGGTCAGCACGGCACGGCCGTCCTTGCCCGTGCGCACCTCGGCCGCGGCCCCCAGGACCTGGCCCTCGCGCAATGCCTGCCAGGAGGTCCCGCCGGTGCGGTACTGAACGTCACCGGTGGCCTGGGTTGTGGTCCAGGTCGGCTCCGCCGCGTAAGACGGGGAGATACCGGCAACCATGGAAACAATGCCCAGGGCAAGAACCGCGAAACATGCCGTCCGCAACGCCGCCAGGCTCGTCGAAAAGATACACGTCGGGTTAATCATTTGACCCTCCACTGCATCCCCAGCGGCGCCGGCTTCTTGTTACGTCATGGCCAGCCACGCAATCTGAATTGTGATATTGGAGTGGTTTTAACAATCAATTAAACAAAAGTCAATAATAATAGAAGATAAATACAATAACATTTAAATCAAAAATCATATAAAATAAGTATAAAATTCAATTAAATTTAAATAAAATTTTATCGAATTTACATCAATTACCCGCAACCCCCTGCCCGCGGGGATGTTTTCCGCCGATGACGACGCCGCGCGCGCCGATCCCCGGCGGGACCGACCCGCGTTTCACGGACCGTGAGCCGTAAACAGATCAGTTGAGGGTTTGTAGCGGACGGCCGAGATCACCGGCCCGCCGGGGACTTCAGTCGCCGCCGCCGGCCCCGTAGCGCGCCGCCGCGTCCAGCATCAGGCCCGGAAATCCGCCGCCGACAGCGCCGGCGAGCCGCGTCGCCGCCCGTTCCCGGCCCTGGTTGGCGAGGTCGGTCATGGAGCCGCTCTTGATGGCGCCGGTGGGGCAGACCTCCTCGCAGGCCCGGGGAATATCGAGCGGGCGTTCCTTGCCCGGGGTCTGGCAGAAGGTGCATTTCTCCATCTTGCCGGCCAGGGCCGAGAGCTGGGGCGCGTTGAAGGGGCAGGCCCAGGCGCAGAAGCCGCAGCCGATGCAGGCGTTGGCGTCGACGACGACAATGCCGTCCTCGGCCCGCTTGCTGATCGCCCGCACCGGGCAGGCGTTGCGGCACGGCGCGTCGCCGCAATGCATGCAGGCGATGGAGACGTTCATGGCGGTGACGTCCGGGAAGGCGCCGGTGGTGATCTTCACCACCTCGCGCCAGCGCGGGCCGACCTCGACCTCGTTCCAGGACTTGCAGGCTATTTCGCAGGCGTGGCACTTCACGCACATAGTGTGGTCGAAAAAGAACCCGTGTTGCACCGGACGATCTCCCCCTTTGGTTCCAGGATCCGCCGCTTACGCGGGCCGGACCCGGACCTTGCATTCGTTATAGCAGTTGGCGCCCGAAATCGGGCTCGTGTGCCGGTCCATCAGCACGTTGGAGTGGGCTCCCTTGCCCTTGGCCACCGATCCCATGGCCCAGTGGCCGAAGCCGTGGCCGTGGCGGATGCAGACCGCCCCCGGGACCACCCCCTCCAGCACCTTGGCCTTGATCGTGATGCTGTCCTTGGGCGATTCGACGACCACCCGGCTGTCGTCGGTGATGCCGTATTTGGCCGCGTCCACGGTGTTGATCTCGACCCAGTTCTCGCCGACGATTTCCATCAGCAAGGGGTTGTTCTGGGTCACGATGTTGCAATGCATGCTGAACTTGGAATGGGTCACCTGCAGCGGGTAGTCGTCGTCGGGAATGACGCTGCGCTCGGTATAGACGGGGTAGGGGTCGTGGCCCTGCTCGGCAAAGGCCGTGGAATAAATCTCGATCTTGCCCGACGGCGTCGGCATGCCCTCGGCGACCCGCCCGTAGCGTATCTCGCCGGCCCAGAAGCCGGTCTTCTTCAGGTCGTCGAGCGACATGGGCACGTCCTTCATGCACACCTCGCCCCAGTCCTCCCACTTCTCGTAGGGGAAGTACTCGCCCAGCCCCATCTTGCCGGCGATGCCCTTGACGATGTCGTAAAGGGGCTTCGCTTCGCCCACCGGCGCCACCACCGGCTGGCACAGGATCACCTGCGGCCCCAGCCACAGGCCCTGGCGGATTTCCGCCTGCTCGTAGAACGAGGTCTCGGGCAGCACCAGGTCGCATTCCAGCGCCGTCTCGCTCATGTAGATCTCGATGGCGACGCCGAACTCCAGGGCCCGGAACATCTCGATCATCTTGTTCTTGTCGGGATCGCTCATCACCGG
>JAJFIG010000136.1 GCA_021775195.1 Rhodospirillales bacterium
GATGGGTTTTTTGGATGGACAGCAGACTTTTCGCCCGACTGCCGTGATTGTTCTCTACCATGTCGTAATTCGGGGCCGCGGGTCACGGCTATTGTTGTGCGGCCCCACCTGCCACGCATGGAGGTCGTAGCGCCGAAACGGCTCAGATCATGGCCATTCCGCCATTCACATGCAAGGTCTGGCCGGTCACGTAAGAGGCCTCTTCACTGGCCAGATAAAGGACGGCGGCCGAGATATCTTCGGGCGTGCCCATGCGGCCGGCCGGGATGATCTGCATGATCGATTCTTTCTGGCTGTCGTTCAGCTTGTCGGTCATGGCGGTCGCGATGAAGCCCGGCGCGACACAGTTGAGGGTGATGTTCCGCTTCGCCACTTCCTGGGCGATCGACTTGGTCATGCCGATCATGCCCGCCTTGGAGGCCGCGTAATTCGCCTGCCCGGCATTGCCGGTGACACCGACGATGGAAGTGATGTTGATGATCCTCCCCCAGCGCGCACGGGTCATCGTCTTGAGGGCGGCCCGAATGATGTAGAACGATGCGGTCAGATTGACGTCAAGAACGGCCTGCCAATCTTCGTCCTTCATGCGTAGCGCCAGACCGTCGCGGGTCAGGCCGGCATTGTTGACAAGGATATCGATGCCCCCCATGGCGGACTCGGCGTCACCCACCAGGGCCGCCGGTCCCCCGGCTTCGCCGAGATCACAAGGAACCACGTGGACACGATCGCCCAGATCCCCCGCCAGGGTCTCGAGGGCGTCCGTCCGGGTGCCGGACAGGGCGACCACGGCGCCCTGTCCGTGAAGGCCACGGGCAATGGCGCCGCCGATGCCGCCCGAGGCTCCGGTCACCAGCGCCCGCTTTCCACTGAGATCAAACATGGACCGCCTCCTGTTTGGTTAAGCTTGGCAGTGTGCCGCTAGAGTGTCTTCAAGAAAGCTTCGACCTCGTCCGGCGTACCGACGCTGTGGGCCGCGAGATCCCGGTCGATGCGCCGGGCGAGGCCGCTCAGTACCTTACCCGCACCAATCTCGACCAGAGTATCGACCCCCTGGTCGCGTAGCGTCAGGACACATTCGCGCCAGCGCACCATGCCGGTTACCTGCTCCACCAGGAGGTGACGGATTTCGGCGGGATCGTCGACCGCGGCGGCGGTAACGTTGGCAACCAGTGACACCCGGGGCGGGGTCATGGTCACGGCGGCCAGGGCCTCGGCCATGATATCGGCCGCCGGTCCCATCAACGGGCAATGGAAGGGCGCGCTCACCGGCAGCATGATCGCCCGTCGGGCACCCAATCCGGCGGCGATCTCGACCGCCTGCTCGACCGCGGGTCGAGCACCACTGACCACCACCTGGCCCGGGGCGTTGTCGTTGGCCACCGAACAGACGCCAGTGGCGGAAGCCTCCTTGGCAACGGCACGGGCGTCGTCCACATCAAGGCCGAGGAGCGCCGCCATGGCGCCCTCACCCACCGGAACCGCCTGTTGCATGGCGTTGCCACGGATGCGCAGAAGGCGCGCGGTGTCGGCCAGGGACAGGGTGCCGGCGGCGGCCAGCGCCGAATACTCGCCAAGGGAATGGCCGGCGACGAAGCCGCAGACCGTGGAGACATCGACGCCGCCCTCGTCAACAAGAACACGCAGGGCGGCAAGACTGACCGCCATGATTGCGGGCTGGGCGTTCTCGGTCAGGATCAGGTCTTCCTCGGGGCCCTCGAACATGAGGCGTGTAAGATTCTGCTTGAGGACCTCGTCGACCTCCTCGAACACCAGGCGCGCCGCCGGAAACGCCTGCGCCAGATCGCGGCCCATGCCGACGGTCTGAGACCCCTGTCCTGGAAACACCAATGCGCGCGTCGTCATATGCGGCCCCCTCGAAACACCCGGTCCGAAGTCATAACGCCTGCTGGCACCCTGTCAAGCGCGCTTGCGCGTGGGGGGTATATGTGTATAGTGCGCGCCTTCAATCTCCTTGCCAGACCGTGTCTGGCTATACCCTTGGGGATCGCTGAGAGTGGCCGGTGGGCCACAACCGGGCCCCGCCGGGATGAGACAAGCCGAAGGGAGACTATATTGCCATACTACGAAAGCGTGTTCATCGCACGCCAGGACATCTCCGCGTCCCAGGTCGAATCCCTGACCGAAGCCTTTTCCAAGACACTCGAGGACCAAGGCGGCAAGGTCGCCAAGGTCGAGCAGTGGGGATTGCGCGGCCTAGCCTATAAGATCAAAAAAAACCGCAAGGGCCATTACACCCTGTTGAATATCGACGGGCCGGCGGCGGCGATCCAGGAAATGGAACGCCAGATGCGTATCAACGAGGATGTGCTCAGGTACATAACCATCCGCATCGACGAGCTGGAAGAGGGGCCGTCCGCGATGATGCAGCATCGATCCGGCCGCGACGACCGGCCGCGCCGGGGCGACCGCTTCGACCGTGGGCCAGGCCCACGGGGACCTGCGGGTGGTCCGGCCCCACGGGAACCGGCGGCCAAGGCAACAAACCAGTCCGAGGCCGGCAAAGCCGAACCCAAAGCGGCGGACCAGTCCGAGACCGAAAAAGCCGAACCCAAGGCGGCAACGCAAGGAGATGAGACATGAGGCCCCCACAACGAGGCGGAGGCGGCGGAGGCGGCGGTGGTGGTGGTGGGCGACGGCCATTTTTCCGTCGCCGCAAGAGCTGCCCGTTTACGGGTCCCAGGGCACCGAAAATCGATTACAAGGACGTGCGGCTGTTGCAACGCTATATGTCCGAACGGGGCAAAATCGTGCCCAGCCGTATTACCGCGGTCTCGACCAAGAACCAACGCCGCCTGGCCAAGGCCATCAAGCGGGCCCGGTTCATGGCCTTGGTGCCGTATATCGTCAAATAGGCACGCCGTGGCGAGTGCGGGGCTGTCGGGCGGCGGCACGGCGCAGCCGCAACCTGGAAATTCCGGGAGG
>JAJFIG010000137.1 GCA_021775195.1 Rhodospirillales bacterium
CCCGTCATCCGCGATGCCGGCAAAAGGCGCCAGGACGTCGTAGAGGTCTCCCATGCCGTCCCCGTGCTCGGCTGAAACGGCGACCGGCTCGCCGAAGCCGAGGCCGTAGGCCTCCAGCAGGCCGCCCGAGGCGGCCCGGCCCTCGCACTTGTTTGCGACCAAGATTACCGGCCGGCGCAGGCGCCTGAGCCAGGCGGCGAAATGCTCGTCGATGGGCGTGACACCGGCCCTGGCGTCGATCAGCAGCAGGACCGCGTCGGCGCCGCCGAGCACCCGCTCGGTCTGCTCCCGCATGCGCGATTCAAGGCTTTCGCCACCGGCCTCTTCCAGGCCGGCGGTATCGATGATGGTGAAACGAAGGTCGCCCAGGCGCCCGGGGCCTTCACGCCAGTCGCGGGTGACTCCGGGGGTGTCGTCGACGATGGCCAGGCGTTTGCCCGCCAGTCGGTTGAAAAGCGTCGACTTGCCCACGTTGGGGCGACCGACGATGGCCACGGTGAAGGTCATTTTTTTGGAACGCCATTAAAAACGTAACCCGGCCACGGTTACCGATAGGCCAGCAGCTCGGCTTCCGTCGACAGGAAATAGACGCTGCCGCCTGCCACCACCGGCGGCACCGAGACACCGTCGGGCAGATCTTCCTGACCCAGGATGCGGCCCGTGTAGGGAGACACCGCCAGCACCCCGCCGTGGGATCCGGCGACGATCAGCCGGTCCCTGACCAGCACCGGCCCGGTCCAGGTGATCGGGTCTTCCTTGTCCTCCATGTCGGCGAAGGGGGGCAGTGTCTGGACCCAGTAGATGCGGCCGTCCTTGCGCGACAGGCAGACGATCTCGGCGTCGTTCGTCAGCACGAAGATGTAGTCCCCCGCCACCCATGGGCTTTCCATGCTGGCGATTTGCCGGTCCCAGATACGGCGCCCGCTGCGCAGGTCGATGGACACGAACAGGCCGCCGAAACTGGCGGCGAATACCCGTCCCCGGTCGATCACCGGGCGGCCCCGGATGTGGGACAGGTTGGATGACACCGCCGTACGGCGCATCGAGGCCAGGGAATCGGTCCATAGCAGACGCCCGTTCTCCACCTTCAGGGCCACCAGTTCGCCCGACGAATAGGCGGCGACCACGACGCCGCCATCCACCGCCGGGCTGGCACCGCCCAGTAGGCTGGCGATCTCGGCGATTCCGGTATGGGACCACAGGGTCGTGCCGTCGAAGGCGTCCAGCGCATAAAGCTTGTTGTCCACCGTAACCGCGAAGACCCGTCCTCCCCGCACAGTCGGTGCCGAGCGGATGGGCCCGCCCAGGGCCTGGCGCCAAATGATGGCGCCGCTGGCACCCTCCATGGCGATGACCTGGGCAAATCCAGTCGCGGCGAAGACCCGGTCGTTCTCAAACGCCAGACCGCCGGCGATATGGCCGTCATCCTCGTGCTCGGGCGTCAGCTCGGTCTCCCAAAGCTTGTCGCCGGTGGCGGCGTCAAAGGCGTTGACATTGGACTCCGCATCCATGGTGAAGACCCGGCCGCCGGCGATGATCGGCGACCCGACGAGGCGTTCCTCGTCGTCGGCGCCCTCGCCGGCACCAGCCCGCCAGGCCGGTTTCAAAATGTCGCCCGCGTCCAGGTGATGCATGGCGTGGTTGGCGAAGCCGCCGGCCTGGGGCCAGGTCGGGTTGACCATCGGTGGCGGCAACAGGATATCGGCGTCCGCCAGTTTCGGGTCGGGGCTCAGCGCCCGGGCGTGCAGAAGGACGGAAATGCGGTCCCCGGGCAGAATGACTTCCTCCTCCGTGCCCACCCACTTGTCCCATGCCCCGCCACAGGCGCCGAGAAACAGGAAAAGCGAACCGGCAAGAACGGCCCACGTCAGTCTGGGTTTCGGGTGCTCATATCCTGGCATGGGTTCCGTCGTTCCTCATTCGCCGATGATTGCCACGAATTCGCCGGCCCGGGTACGCAGGCCCTGGGGTGCCAGGGCGTCGCCGGCCAGGATGGTGAATATCTCCCGCGCCTTTTCCCGGTCACCGGACCTGAGCGCCAGGACCGCAGTCAGTTCCTTGGCCGTGAAGCGCCAGGGATTGTCATCCGCCGTCAGCGGCGCCAGGCGCTGCCTCAGGTCACCGGGATCGGCGCCGGTCATTTGGTGAAGAACCCCCAGCAGCGTCGCCAGATCCCGATAGAGGGGATCGATGCCGGTATCCGCCGCCAGCTCCCGGTAGGCGGCGGTGGCGCTGGCCCGGTCCCCGCCATCGGCCAGCAACGCCGCTTCATTGAATCGTGCCATCATGGCGTAGCCGGCGCCCGACTCGACCGCTATTTGTGCGAACGCTTCCCGGGCCGCCGCCGTCTGCTTGTCGGCGACCAGTTGCAGGGCGTTGTTGAACTGTTCGCCCTCGGCCCGGCGGGTCTTGATGTCCCAGGCTTCCCAGCCCTTGAAGCCGGCGACGCCCACGATCAGGGCCACCGCCGCGGCGATGACGTAACTGCCGTATTTCTTCCACAGCTTGGTATAGCGTTCCTGGCGTAAATCCTCGTCGATCTCGCGGAACAGGTTGTCTTGGGTGTGGTCGGCCACGGGGTTACTCCGGTGATGATGTCCGGACGGCGTGCCAAGCGGGCACACCGTCCGAGGTTGGGCCTAAATATAGCTGGCTTGAGGCGGATGGCAATCGTGGTCGGCGAATGCCGCCTACGATTGCCGCCACTTGATCGAGCATCCTATGCTGGCGGTTTGGTCTTCGGGGCCTTTGCCGGTCTCCGCCACCTGGCTCATGGCCTCGAACAGTTCACGCTGGGCGTCGGCCGGTGCCGGCTCACGACCCGACGAATCCAGGCGTCCCCTGTACTGAAGCCCCAGGTCCTTGTTGTAGCCGAAGAAGTCCGGTGTGCAGACGGCGCCATAGGCCCGCGCCGTTTCCTGGGTTTCGTCGAAGACGTAGGGAAAGGTGAAGCCGTGGGCTTCAGCAAACTCTTTCATCTTCTCCGGTGAGTCCGCCGGGTACTGGGTGGCGTCGTTGGCGTTGATGGCGATGACTCCGATGCCCTTGGCCTGCAACTCGCGGGCATCGCGGGCCAGGCGCCCGGCAATGGCCTTCACGTAAGGGCAGTGGTTACAGATGAACATCACCAGGATACCGTTGTCGCCGGCGACGTCGGCGAGGCCGTAGGTTCCGCCGTCGGTGGCCGGGAGCGAGAAATCGATGGCTTTGCGTCCGAAATCGCAAATCGGCTGTTCCATGGCAACCATGATGCGATCCTTCTCTAAAGGGAGACGAAAGGGTGACGGGGCGGACCCGCCAGGAGTTGCCCGTTAGTTACCCCGGAAAGGGGTCGCCGATCAACAGCAGCGGACCCGGCCCGCCGCCGGACCGCCCTGGGGTGCCAGATGGATTGGGGTCCTGGATGTCCTGTAACGCCAGGTTTATTGGCGGGCGGTCCGGATGAAGGCGGGCTCGACCGCGTCCTGGTCGGCCGGCAGCATGGGTTCGCCGCGCATCATCGCGTCCAGACGGGCGATGCGCACGTAGAGCCGGCGGCTGCGTTGCAGAAGGGTCCTGAGCTCCGGCGGCAGGCTGACGTCCGAATCCCGGGTGTCGTCCAGGCACACCGGGTTGGTCATCAGGCCGTCGTCGTCGGGGATGGTCGCCACGAAGGGATCGGAACCGTCGGTGCCGGTGGCCTTGCGTTCCATGAGCCAGGCCATGACGCTGACCAGCCGCGACACCAGACGCATGGTTTCACAACTGATCATCAGGCGCCGTACCGATCCGCCCGGAACACGCGGCCGCTCGGCGGCCATGGCGGCATAGTTGCGGGCCTCGATAAGAAGAGACATGGTTTCGCCACGCGCCTTCTCGAGGAAGGGGAACAAGCTCGGTTGATTCAACATTTTTATACTCCCTGATACTGGGTTGTTTTTCCCCAATTTTCTTATTGTCGTTTTTTTTCTCCTCCTCGTTGTTCCTCCTTCATTCTTGCTTTTTTTTTGTCTTCTTGTCGAATCGGCTGTTAACGGGTGCTCCGCCGCCGCGCCATTCCCAGGGCGGCGAGACCCAGGCCGAGAAGGCCCAGCGTCCCGGGTTCCGGAACCCGAACGAAATAGATTCTCAGGTCCATGCCAAGGTTCGCCCTTGGGCTGCAGTTACTATCGGAATTGCCGCTGGTGCAATAGAACTCGCCAAGCGGCTCGTCGTCGGGGGTCTCGAGGATGAACCCGTTCGCGCCCCAGAGGGTCATGCGCTGGCCGATGCCAAAG
>JAJFIG010000138.1 GCA_021775195.1 Rhodospirillales bacterium
GGCCTGATGCCGAACCCCAAGCTGGGTACGGTGACCCCCGATGTGACCGGGGCCGTACAGGCGGCCAAGGCCGGACAGATCGAGTTCCGGGTCGAGAAGGCGGGCATCATCCATGCCGGGATCGGCAAGGCGAGTTTCGCACCCGAGGCCCTGGCCGAAAACCTGCGAGTTTTCATC
The DNA here is from genome assembly GCA_021775195.1 of Rhodospirillales bacterium. Classification (GTDB taxonomy): domain Bacteria; phylum Pseudomonadota; class Alphaproteobacteria; order Rhodospirillales; family 2-02-FULL-58-16; genus JAJFIG01. The sequence goes on from JAJFIG010000138.1 coordinate 178, forward strand.
AATGCGCTTTACAAGGCCAAGCCCAGCGGCGCCAAGGGAACGTACCTCAAGCGCATCAGTCTTAGTTCGACCATGGGCCCGGGCTTGAAGGTGAACATTGCCAGCATCGCCGAGTAAGGCTGGCGATAGAGGAGAGAATTCCGGTTTCCGTCCTGAGTTCAGGACGGGGATCGAATAAGGGGGACGCGGCAGGCGTTCCCCGACCTGTCCAAGACTGTAGGTACCGCCGGTGGCGGCGTAATGGGATTTCCCGCCTGCACAGACAGTGCTGAAGACCGATTTCGGGCCTCGCCCGCGACCGGCTTGAACGACTGCACTGGACAGGCGATCCGGCCCTTCGGGAAACCCGGGGGCCCTATGTCCAACGGCGCCGCAACCGTCCCCGGCGAGGGGCGGACCGGAGCCAAACGAAGAGTCTGGTTTTTTGCCGGGCTCGAAATGACTGGAGACGATCGGTGGACCGAAATCAAAAAGAGGAACTGGTCGCTTCGTTGCACGGGTTGTTTGAGGATACGACAATCGTCGTCGTCACTCATTATTCGGGACTAACGGTCGCCGAGATGGGCGACCTCCGCAACCGGATGCGCGAAGCGGGTGCCAGTTTCAAGGTCACCAAGAACCGGATCACGCGTCTCGCCCTGGACGGCACCAAGTTCCAGGACCTCAGCGACCTGTTCAGCGGGCCCACGGCAATTGCCTATTCCGAGGACCCGGTGGCGGCCGCCAAGGTTGCCGTCAGTTACGCCAAGGACAACGACAAGCTGGTTGTCCTCGGTGGTGCCATGGGCGCCGAGACACTGGATGTCGCGGCGATCAAGACCCTGGCGTCGCTACCGTCCCTGGACGAGTTGCGCGCCAGTTTCATCAGCCTGATCCAGACCCCGGCGACCCGGATGGCCGGCGTGCTTCAAGCACCGGCCGGCCAGGTTTCAAGGGTTCTGGGAGCTTATGGCCGACAGGACGAAGCCGCGTAAACCGGATCCGCAACCTAACAACAGTGCAGAACGTTCAAGCCTAGGAGATACGAGAAAATGGCAAATCTAGAGAAGATCGCCGAAGACCTTTCCAGCCTCACCGTCATGGAGGCGGCCGAGCTCTCCAAGATGCTCGAGGAGAAGTGGGGCGTTTCGGCGGCCGCGCCGGTGGCGGTAGCCGCCGGGCCCGTTGCCGCCGAGGCGGAGGCGGAGAAGGACGAGTTCGATGTCATCCTTGCCGCGATCGGCGAGAAGAAGATCAACGTCATCAAGGAAGTCCGGGCACTCACCTCCCTTGGCCTGAAGGAAGCCAAGGACCTGGTGGAATCGGCACCGGCATCGATCAAGGAAGGCCTCAAGAAGGAAGAGGCCGAGGAGATCAAGAAGAAGCTCGAAGGCGCCGGCGCTACCGTGGAGCTCAAATAGGAATTTGCCTTTGGCAGGTTTCGACGGCAACGCTTTTTCTGCTTCCGGACCGGGCCGGGGCGGCCTAACCGCCGCCGCCGGTCCGGCCATTCGATTTGCTGCATCCGCCCGTATTGGTCCCGCCAGGACCGGCAAAGTGGATGCGCTTGCTGCTCTCGGGCAGGTCGCGGCCGGTTGGCAACCGGCCGGCGATGCCCGGGGGCATTTGTATTTTGGCCTCTTGATGGCTGGCCGGGGTGATGGCCGGGCGTCGGTGTGCCAATGGAACTCAAGTTTGGGGAACTTTAATGGATAGGTCCTATACGGGTCGCAAGCGCATTCGTAAGTATTTTGGCCGGCTGTCGACGGCCGTGCCCATGCCTAACCTGATCGAGGTCCAGAAGACCTCTTACGACCATTTCCTGCAGCGCGAGATCGCCGCCGGCGAGCGCACCAATACCGGTCTGCAGGAGGTGTTCAAGTCGGTGTTTCCGATTACCGATTTCTCCGAGCGCGGGACCTTGGAATTCGTCAAGTACGAGTTCGAGGAACCCAAATACGACGTCGAGGAATGCCAGCAGCGCGGCATGACCTACGCCGCGCCCCTGAAGGTGACCCTGCGCCTCGTCGTCTGGGATGTCGACGAGGAAACCGGCGCCCGCTCCATCCGCGATATCAAGGAGCAGGACGTCTACATGGGCGACATGCCGCTGATGACCGGCAACGGCACCTTCGTCATCAATGGCACCGAGCGGGTCATCGTCTCGCAGATGCACCGCTCGCCCGGTGTCTTCTTCGATCACGACAAGGGCAAGACCCATTCCTCGGGCAAGTTCCTTTTCGCCGCCCGCATCATCCCCTACCGCGGTTCGTGGCTGGATTTCGAGTTCGACGCCAAGGATCTGGTCTATGTGCGTATCGACCGTCGGCGCAAGCTTCCGGTGACCACGTTGCTGATGGCCCTGGACAGCGCCGAGACCGAGAAGGCGCGGGCCAAGGGGGCCGCTGACGGCAAGCCCGTGAGCGCCGACGACATCGCCGGCATGACGCCCGAGGATATTCTCGCCTTCTTCTACGACAAGGTCGTCTACGTCCGCACCAAGAAGGGCTGGAAGACCGACTTCGTCGCCGACAGGCTGCGCGGCCACAAGCTCGCCAGCGACCTCATCAACGCCAAGACCGGCAAGGTGGTGTCCGAGGCCGGGACCAAGATGACGACCCGGGTTCTCAACCAGATCGCCAAGCGCGGCCTGACCGAGCAGCTGGTTCCCGAGGAGGACCTTGTTGGGCGCTACATGGCGACCGACCTGGTCAACACCGAGACCGGCGAGATCTACGTCGAGGCCGGTGACGAGATTACCGAGGCGACCCTGGAGGCCCTCGACGGTGCCGGCGTCAGCGAGATCGCGACCCTCGCCATCGATCACATCAACGTCGGCCCCTACATCCGCAATACCCTGGCCGTCGACAAGAACACCACCCAGGAAGAGGCGCTGATCGACATCTACCGCGTCATGCGCCCTGGCGAACCCCCCACCCGCGACACCGCGGAGGGCCTTTTCAACGGCCTCTTCTTCGACTCCGAACGTTACGATTTGTCCGCCGTCGGCCGGGTCAAGATGAACGCCCGCCTTGGCTTCGAGACCGAGGATTCGCTGCGCGTGCTGCGCAAGGAGGACATCCTCACGGTGGTCAAGATACTGGTCGAACTCAAGGACGGTCGCGGCGAGATCGACGACATCGACCATCTCGGAAACCGCCGTGTCCGGTCCGTCGGTGAGCTCATGGAGAATCAATACCGGGTCGGGCTGTTGCGTATGGAGCGGGCCATCCGCGAGCGCATGAGTTCCGTCGACATCGACACTGTGATGCCCCATGACCTGATCAACGCCAAGCCGGCTGCTGCGGCCGTGCGCGAGTTCTTCGGCTCGTCCCAGCTCAGTCAGTTCATGGATCAGACCAATCCACTGTCCGAGATCACCCACAAGCGTCGCCTTTCGGCCCTCGGGCCCGGCGGCCTGACCCGCGAGCGGGCTGGTTTCGAGGTCCGCGACGTGCACCCGACCCATTATGGCCGCATTTGCCCCATCGAGACTCCGGAGGGGCCCAATATCGGCCTCATCAATTCCCTCGCCACCTATGCTCGGGTCAACAAGTACGGGTTCATCGAGACCCCGTACCGCAAGGTCGTCAGCGGTAAGGTCACCGGCGACGTCATCTACATGTCCGCGATGGAGGAGGGCCGCTACACCATCGCCCAGGCCAACGCCGAACTTGACGACAAGGGGCGCTTTATTCCAGGTCTGGTGAGCTGCCGTAAGGGTGGCGATTTCATCATGACCCGGCCCGAGGACATCGAGTTCATCGATGTCTCGCCCAAGCAGTTGGTCTCGGTCGCCGCGGCGCTAATCCCCTTTCTCGAAAACGACGACGCCAACCGCGCCCTCATGGGTTCAAACATGCAGCGCCAGGCCGTGCCTCTGATCCGCACCGAGGCGCCACTGGTCGGTACAGGCATGGAGTCCGTGGTTGCTCGCGATTCCGGCGCCACCATCATTGCCGAGCGCTCCGGCATCGTCGATCAGATCGACGCCACCCGCATCGTCGTCCGGGCTACCGAGGAGACCTCCCATTCGGAGGCCGGCGTCGACATTTACAACCTTCTCAAGTTCCAGCGCTCGAATCAAAACACCTACCTGCACCAGAAACCCTTGGTCCGGGTCGGCGACCGCGTCGACGCCGGCGACACCATCGCCGACGGTCCCTCCACCGACCTTGGTGAACTGGCGCTGGGACGTAATGTCCTCGTCGCATTCATGCCCTGGCAGGGCTACAACTTCGAGGATTCGATCCTGATTTCCGAGCGCATCGTTCGTGATGATGTTTTCACGTCGATCCACATCGAGGAATTTGAGGTCATGGCCCGTGACACCAAGTTGGGCCAGGAAGACATCACCCGCGACATCCCCAACGTCGGTGAGGAGGCGCTGAAGAACCTGGATGAGGCGGGCATCGTCTACATCGGCGCCGAAGTCAAGCCCGGGGATATCCTGGTCGGCAAGGTGACGCCCAAGGGTGAATCGCCCATGACCCCTGAGGAGAAACTCCTGCGCGCCATCTTCGGCGAGAAGGCGTCCGACGTTCGCGATACCTCGCTCAGACTGCCCCCGGGGGTTTCGGGGACCGTGGTCGAGGTTCGGGTCTTCTCGCGCCGCGGCGTCGATAAGGACGAGCGTGCCCTGGCCATCGAACGCTCCGAGATCGAACGCCTGGCCAAGGATCGCGACGACGAACGGGCAATTCTCGAACGAAATTTCTATGCCCGTCTGCGTGCTCTGCTGATCAACCGCAAGGTGGTCAGTGGCCCCAAGGGTCTGGCCGCGGGTACCAAGGTCACCGAGGACGTTTTGTCCCAATACACCACCGGGCAGTGCGCCCAGATCGTCATCGCCAACGACAAGGTGATGAAGGACGTGGAGGCCCTCAAGCACCAGTTCGAGGAAAGCATCGCCAAGCTCCAGGAGCGTTTCGACAACAAGGTCGAGAAGCTCCAGCGTGGCGACGACCTGTCGCCTGGTGTGATGAAGATGGTCAAGGTCTTCGTCGCCGTGAAGCGCAAGCTGCAACCGGGCGACAAAATGGCCGGCCGTCACGGCAACAAGGGCGTCATCTCGAAGATCGTGCCGGCC
>JAJFIG010000139.1 GCA_021775195.1 Rhodospirillales bacterium
CCGATCATCCACGCCAGGGGCATGTTGAGGGTAAAGAACAGGGCGCCGCCGACGGCCCCCAGGGCGAGCGCGAAACCGATGGCAGCCAGGCGCGCCAGGGCGGGCGGCGGGGTCACGGCATGAACTGTTCTTTGACGACGCGTTCTCCGAGGTTGTACTCCGGATCGAAGAGCAGGGTTGGTGCCATGGTGCGGTCCTGGCGGACCTCGACGCAGGCGACTTTGCGGACCTCGGTGTAGTCGGCGACGGCACTGACCTTGCGTTCGCCGGGATCGAGGATGTCGAAGGTCACGACCGAGTTTTCGGGCAGCAGGGCGCCCCGCCACTGGCGCGGGCGGAAGCCGCTGATCGGGGTCAGCGCCATGAGGCGGGCCTCCAGCGGGATGATCGGCCCCTGGACCGAGATATTGTAGGCGGTGCTGCCGGCAGGAGTGGCGACCAGGGCACCGTCGCAGATCAGTTCCTCCAGGCGCATGACCCCGTCGACCTTGATGCGCAATTTGGCCGCCAAGCGGGTCTGGCGAAGCAGGGACACGTCGTTGATGGCCAGGGCCTGGTGCTCCTGGCCGTTGGTGTCGTGGGCGGTCATGCGCAGGGGATGCAGGGTGATGGGGTCGGCGCGGGCGAGACGGTCGAGGAGGCCGTTCTCGTCATAGGAATTCATCAGAAATCCGAGGGAGCCCCGATTCATGCCGAAGATGGCCCGGCTGCCATCGATGAACCGGTGCAGGGCGCGGAGCATATAGCCGTCGCCGCCGAGAGCGATGATGACGTCGGCGTCGTCCGGGTTGACGTGCTTGTATTTGGCCTTGAGCTTTTTCTTCGCTGCCTGGGCTTCGTCCTGGCGGGCGGCCACGAAGCCGATGGTCGAGAATTGCATGACGGTCCGGCGATTGCCGCCGCTCCCCAGTGGATTCCGGGCGAAGTATAGACCAGTAGCGCGGCGGCGCCACCCGTCGGCAGGGTGTGGTGGACTGAATTTGTGGATTTATTTCCGCCCGGCCTCGGGGCGGAGCCTCACTCGGGTGTGAAGGTGCAGTCGGCGGTGAGTAGGGAGCCGACGGCGCCGAACCGGGGTTCGCTGGTCTGGCGGCTGATAAGCACCTTGTCGGCGCGGAAATAGGGGGTGTAGATCCAGATCCCGTTGTCGTCGGTCTCGGCAAGGCTGATCTGACTCTCGTTCTTATAGACGATGGGCAGATGCTTGTCCGATTTGCCCCAGGTGACGCGGATGGTGTCCGGATGGCTGTCGTCGGCAACGAAGCCGAGGACGCCGGTTCCTCCCTCCATGGCTGCCGGGCCGTAATTCTCCGCCTTCCAGGTCTCGGCGTGGGTGGTCCCCGTTGGATCCATGTCCACCCGGTGCCCGGTGACGTCGCCGCAAACGGCGTGAAAAATGACGTCAGCCCGGGCCGGAGCCTGCGCCAGTACCAGGGCACCGGCAAGCAGCGCCAAAAACACAGCGCTGGCATTCCCGGTGGCGGGCGTTGTCGTCAATGAAGCCATGATCCGTCTTCGGGCAATAAATGATCCGAACACCCAATATAGAGCAAAAACGGTGGCGGTGCCGGGGAGGGAAGGGAGAAGGTGCGGTGGGGGACGTTCAGCCGCCGGTGACGCTCATGTGGCGGGAGACGGCGGGGCCGAGGTCGCGGCCGATGACGAAGTCGTGGCCCTTGGGCTTGCGGCCGATGGCCTCGTCGATGGCGGCCTCCAGCAGCTCGTCGCTTTCGCCGGCGCGCAGGGGGGCGCGCAGGTCGGCATGGTCGTCCTGGCCCAGGCACATGTAGAGCTGGCCGGTGCAGGTCAGGCGCACCCGGTTGCAGCTCTCACAGAAGTTGTGGGTCATGGGGGTGATGAAGCCGATGCGCTGGCCGGTCTCGGCGACCGAGACGTAGCGCGCCGGGCCGCCGGTGCGGTAATCGATGTCGTCGAGGGTCCAGCGGGTCTCGATGTCGTCGCGGACCTCGGTCAGGGGCAGGTATTGATCCGTGCGGTCGTCGTCGATCTCGCCCAGGGGCATGGTCTCGATGAAGGTCAGGTCGAGGCCCTTGGTCCCGCACCAGGAGACCAGGTCGTGGATTTCCCCGCGGTTGACGTCCCTGAGCGCCACGGTGTTGATCTTGACCCGGATGCCGGCGTCGAGGGCGGCATCGATGCCGGCCATCACCTTGTCGAGCTTGCCGCGCCGGGTGATGCGCTCGAACTTCTCCGCATCGAGGGAGTCCACCGAGACGTTGATGCGCCGGATGCCGCAGTCGGCGAGCTCATGGGCGAAGCGCGAAAGCTGGCTGGCGTTGGTGGTCAGGGTCAGCTCGTCGAGGGCGCCGGTCTTCAGGTGTCGGCCGAGGTCGCGGATGAGGCTCATGATGTTGCGCCGGACCAGGGGCTCGCCACCGGTCAGGCGCAGCCTGCGCACGCCCTTGCGGATGAAGGCGCTGCACATGCGGTCGAGCTCCTCGAGGGTCAGCAGGTCGGCCCGGGGTAAAAAGACCATGTCCTCGGACATGCAATAGACGCAGCGGAAGTCGCAGCGGTCGGTGACCGAAATCCGTAGATAGGTGACGGCGCGTCCAAAGGGGTCGATCATCGTTCGTTCAATCCGCCCAGGGTCATATCGGGTCGTTCATTGGGAGCGTTGCGCTCCACCGTATATAACGATCTGACAGGATACCCGACCCCGGCATCCTTGTCGCCCCCAACTTTGGTGAGGGTTTTGGGCGGGAATTCCTTGACGTTCGATTAACGGAATGGTTGTCGGCGGACCGCCCTCAGGTTTCGGTCTTTTTTTCCGTTTCCATGCCTTCCATGGCCTTCTTGGCCTGCTGCCTCAGTTCCTCGCGTTCGCGCAGGTAGTCCTCGGTG
>JAJFIG010000140.1 GCA_021775195.1 Rhodospirillales bacterium
GGGCACAGCGCCGCGGAACCCTGGTACCATACGGCGGCCCGCTACCCGACGACCTACTACGGCCAACTGGCGGCGGCGCGTCTGAAGCCCGCCGGGGGGTTCGCCCTGCCGCCGGAACCCAAGCCCGGCGCCGGTCAGGTCAAGGCTTTTGCGGACCACGAACTCGCCCGTGTCGCGCGCATACTCGGCCAGGTCGGCGAGAGCAAGAGAGTCAAGCCGTTCATACTGGGGCTGTCGGCTTTCGAGAAGTCGCCGGGATGGCAGGCGTTGACCGCATCGCTGGCAGTGGAACTCGATCGTCCCGACCTTGCCATCCGCGTGAGCAAGTTGAACAACCGTGCCGGCCGGGGTCTGGTTGCCGAAGGCTATCCCGTGCCCGACGTCAAACCCCTGTTCAACCGTGCCGGAAATCCTGTTGTCGAAATACCGCTGGTTTTGTCCCTGGTGCGCCAGGAAAGCGGATTTTTCACCAAGGCACACAGCCCCGCCGGTGCCCGCGGCCTTATGCAGATGCTGCCGCGTACCGCCTACCGGACGGCGCGCAAGCTCAAGATCCCCTATTCGCGCAAGCGGCTGACCTCGGACGGCGACTATAATATGAAACTGGGTCAGGCCCATCTGGCGACATTGCTCAAGTCGTTCGACGGGTCTTACGTCCTGGCGCTGGCGGCATACAACGCCGGTCCGTCCAGGGTGCGAAAATGGGTGAAGGCCAACGGGGACCCCAGGGACGCGACCGTGAACGTCATCGACTGGATCGAATTGATTCCCTACAACGAGACCCGAAATTATGTTCAGCGGGTCCTTGAGAACCTGCAGGTGTACCGCCTGCGCCTGGCCAAGACCAAGGTGGCGTTGACCCTGGAAGGGGATCTGAGGCGTTAGTGGTGCGAACGGGCAACCAAGGGTTTCGCGAGCGGGCCTACACGTCCCAGGACGGACTCAGCCTGTACTACCGCGATTACGGCGATCCTCTGGCAGCGTCGGTGCCCGTTCTTTGCCTGGCGGGACTGACCCGTAACAGCAAGGACTTTCATGGGCTGGCTCTGCGCCTGTCCCGAACAAGGCGGGTTATCTGTCCCGATTACAGGGGCCGGGGACGGTCGGCCTATGACCCCGACTGGCGGCGCTACCAGCCGCGGACCTACGTCGATGACGTCCGCCATCTACTGGCCGTGACCAACCTGCACAAGGTTCTGGTTATCGGGACATCCCTGGGGGGAATCCTGGCGGCGGCCATGGCGGTGGCGGTGCCGAGCGCCATTGCGGGGGCGGTTCTCAACGATGTGGGACCCGATATCGATGCTGATGGGCTTCAGCGGATCGTCGCCTACGTCCGCGATCAGCAGCCCCAGCCCGATTGGGAGCACGCGGCACGACATCTGAAGGAAAACCTGCCGGACCTGGGTATACGCGACGACAAGGGCTGGCTGGCGCTGGCCCGCAATACCTATCGTGAAGGAGAAGACGGCCGGGTGCACGTGGACTGGGATCCGGCGCTGGTCAAACCGTTACTGACGGGCGACGGCGGAGCCACGGACCTGTGGCCGTTGTTCAAGGCGCTTCGCCGGGTTCCCGTCCTGGCCGTCCGTGGCGCCAAATCGGATATCCTCAGCGAGACGACCTTTGAGCGTATGGCCGAGGCCCTGCCCGGGCTCGCAAGGGTCACGGTTACTGGCGTTGGCCATGCACCGGCCCTGGTGGAACCCGAATGCCAGGCGGCGATCGATGCGCTGCTCGCCGATCTCTGATACCGATAATACCGGATCCCAAAAAGAACGACCTATTGCCATGCTTCGAGACGGGCGCTTTGCGCCCTCCTCAGCATGAGGTTTAGGCACTTGGAACACGATTTCTCCTCATCCTGAGCAGCCGCCCAAAGGGCGGCGTGTTGAAGGATTGGTCCCATGAGTCGAATATTTTTTGCAAACGGGTATGAGTGAAACGCAACCATCAGGCGGGAGCCCGGGGCGAAACCAAAAATATGAACGATCGGTTGCGGAGGCGCTGACTGCCGTCGCCAAGGCGGCCCACTTTCTCTGGATAGAAGGGCCGGAAGTTGCCTTCAGGTGCCGGTCACCCGCTTGACATCGGCGTTCTTCGGCGGGGTTCCCGCCGGCGCAGCGGTCGGAGAGTCCTTGACCACAAGGTTGATCTTCCCCTCCGCGGGTTCCGTTTTCTCGGCTATGCGTTTGCAGTGGCCTTCGAGGAAAGCCCCTTCCTCGATGGAAAGATTCGTATGGTGAATGTCGCCAACCACATGGGCCGACTTGGCCAAGGTGACGGAGCGGGCCTTGATCTGGCCGTTGACGGTACCGAAAACGCGGATGGCGTCGGCAACGATCTCACCCTTGACGGTGGCGGTTTCGCCAATCAGCAGATCCTTGCTGCGAATATCACCATCCACGGACCCGTCGACCTGGATCTCGCCCTCGCTGTTAAGATCGCCAACGACCTTCAGATCGCCACTGATGATGGAAGGCGCATACCGCTTCGGAGGTGTGGCGGGGGGCGCCTGCGTCTTGGCCGGCCCTTTGTTACTCTTGGAAAACATATTTTCCTGCCTTCATGAATTTCATGGGGTTCTTGGCCTTGTTGTTGAACAGCACCTCGTAGTGCAGGTGGGCGCCGGTGCTGCGGCCAGTGCTACCGAGTAGGCCTATCTTGTCGCGGAATTTTACCTTCTGTCCCTTCTTGACGAAGGTCTTGTGAAGATGCCCGTACCGGGTCTTGATCCCCGCGCCATGGTCGACCTCGATGAATTTGCCGTACTTTCCTTTCCATCCGACATAGGTCACGACGCCAGGGGCGGTGACATAAACTCGGGATTTGTAGATGCTGCCAAGGTCGACGCCGTAATGGGCAGCCCAACGTTTGTTGATGGGATCGCGCCGTTTGCCGAATCCACTGGTCACATAAAATGAGTTGAGCGGTGCGGTCAGGGGAATTTTGGCCATCGTCGCCTTGAGCGCCGCCGAATGCTGGAGATGGTTTTCGAGAACGGCAAGGTCGGCTTTCAATCGGTTTCCGGGAAGCGCGTCAGGCTTGGCTTCGATGAACGGCCCGCCCTGTCCCTGTGGGCTGAGCGCGGCGGCGCCAAGAATCCGGTCCGCTTTGAGTCCCGCCAGCGTGATAACCTTTTGCATACCTTCGATATGGGCGACGACTTGATCGGTCAGGCGTTGGACCGTTTCCAGTTCCGATCCCTGCAGGGTGTTGATGCGGCTCTCCAACTCTCGGACCTGGCGGCGCATGCGTGTGCCGTCGAACAGTGCCTGATTGCGCTCCAACAGGGCCGTTTGCAGGTCGATTTCGATAACCCCCAAATTGTCCTTCAGGGAAAGGTTCCGGTTGGTCAAAGCTCCCATCTCATTTTGGATACCTGCCAACTGCCCTTTGAGTCCCTCCCTGGCGGTGACGACCCGGATGCGATCCTGTTCGGTCGACGTGAGCTGGTTCTCCACCGTTTTCAAGTTCCGCTGAAGGGCGGTGTTGCGCTCAACCAAGCCAAGCATCTCATTCTGGACATTAGCCAACTGCCCCTTGAGCCCTTCCCTGGCGGCAACGACCCGGGCGCGGTCCTGTTCGGTCGTGGCGAGCTGATCCTCGACCGATTTCAGGTTCTGCTGAAGGGAGGCATTGCGTTCGACCAGCCCAAGCATCAGGGCATGGTTTTCTTCCAGGTCACGATTGATGGAGGTGAATTTCCTCTGGTACTCGACGACCTCGTTGAGGAGGCTGTGATAGGCAAGGCGCGCGTGCGCGATCTCGTTTTCCTTGCTGGTAAGAACCTTGTCATGAAGGGAATAGCTGACCGATGTAAAGCCGATCCAGCCGCCGGTGAGCAGGACCAGGAAAACGAGGCCTATTTGGATGGTTTTCGACAGCCGCAGGTAAGATATCCGGCCGTTGGTGCGCAAGACCAGTTGACGTTCCGGAAACAGGCGATTGATCACCCACGTTGATCGTTCCTGCCAATCCCCTTCTAGGTACTGTCCTTTCATCGTGCCCCCTACCCTGACGCGATACAATCGTCCAATTATTGTGGAAACAGCCGCCCCGGCCATTCGACCAACGAACCTGTCCAGGGCGCCGCAAACCGGCGCGGCGCCTGTGCAAGACCGTATCCATTAGGGCGAAGGCTTGCAACCCCCTAATGGGATTAGCGAAGTTGTTCCTAGTTGCATATGATCCCGTGTGCGAAGGCCTCCCACTTTCATCCGTGTACGGGACGGCGTGCCCCGGTTATGTTCGAAGAACCATCGGCGCAGTAATGGCCTGCGAAACGGAATTCTTGGTGTGGACGGTATGACCGCTGAGCGGGGACTGACAGCCGGATTGAGCCTTCGCGACCCGCGGGTGCTGCTGGCAACGTGGTTCGGTTCCGGGCTGCTGCCGAAGGCGCCGGGAACCTGGGGGTCCCTGGCCGCCCTGCCCTGCGCCTGGATCCTTCACCAGTTCCTGGGGAAATCCGGGCTTGCCGTGGCCGCCGTCGTCGTCTTCCTGGTCGGGATTTGGTGCGCCGGATACGTCGCCCGGCAAAGCGCGACGGAAGACCCGGGCGTTATCGTCATCGACGAGGTCGCCGGACAATGGCTGGTGCTGATTCCCGTCGACCCCGATATCGTTCTCTATGGCCTTGGGTTCGCCCTCTTCCGGGCCGCGGATATATGGAAACCTTGGCCGGTATCGTGGGCCGACCGTACCATTGGGGGCGGATTCGGTGTGATGCTGGACGACGTGCTGGCGGCGGTTTACGCCGGCGCCGTTCTGTTCGGGTTTTCCTTGTGGATGGGG
>JAJFIG010000015.1 GCA_021775195.1 Rhodospirillales bacterium
AGGGCGTCCTCGACCTCGGCCGGGCCGATGCGGTAGCCGGCGCTCTTGATCAGGTCGTCGTTGCGGCCCTTGAACCAGAAATAGCCGTCGGTGTCCCGGTAGGCGAAATCGCCGGTGCGGATCCAGCGCCCCAGACGCATCTCGGCGGTCCGGGCGGGCTGCTTCCAGTAGCCGATGAACAGCGTCGGGTCGTCGTCGCGGGCGGCGATCTCGCCCAGGGTGCCGTCGGGGACCGGGGCGCCGTCCTCGTCGATGACGGCGATGGTGTGGCCGGGATAGGGGCGGCCCATGGAACCCGGCTTGATGGGCCAGAGGCGGCGGCAGTTGCCGATCAGGTGGTTGACCTCGGTGAGACCGTAGAACTCGTTGATGGGGATGCCGAGGCGGGCCTGGGCCCAGTCGAGGACGGCTCCGGGCAGGGGCTCGCCGCCGGTGCCGATGGCGCGGATCGCGAGGCCCGGCCAGCGATCCCGGGGATCGTCGATGGCGGCCATGCGCTTGAGCGCCGTCGGGGTCAGGAAACAGTGGGTGACGCCATGCCGGGCCATGAAGTCGAAGGCCCACTCGGGGGTGAACCGGGTCGGGCCGGCGACGACGGTCTGGCCGAAGTACCAGCCGGTGAGCATGACGTTGAAGATGCCGGCGACCCACGACCAGTCGGACACCGTCCACACGACTCGGGCCGGGTCGTTCATCTCCATCTCGTAGAAGAGCGACACCGAGGCGAGGTAGCCGCGGACCAGGTCCTGGCGGTGGAGGATGCCCTTGGGCATGCCGGTGGACCCCGAGGTGTAAAGCAGCAGCGCCGGATCGTCGGCGGCGGTGACGACGGGTTTGAACCCATCGGCGTCGGTCTCCAGCGCGGCCTCGAAGGAGAGCTCGCCGGCTTCGGCGCCGCCGGAAAGGACGACGGTACCAATGCCGGGGCATTCCCGGCGGACCTCGGCGATGCGGTTCCACAGGTCGCGCTGGGTGACGATGACGGTGGCGGCACAGTCGGTCAGAACATGGGCGACGGCGGTGGGTCCGTAAAGCTGCGACAGGGGGGCGACGATGGCACCGAGCTTGTAGGCGCCAAGGTGGGCCATGGCGGTCTCGATGCCCTGGCCGCAGTAGCAGGCGACGACGTCCCCCGGGCCGACGCCGCGGGCGCGCAGGAAGGCGGCGAAGCGGTCGGAGAGCTCGGAGAGGTCGCGGTAGGTGTAGCGGCGGGAGTTCCCGTCCTGGTGATCGCAGACCAGGGCGACGGTCTCGGCGTGGTCGCCGGCGGCGTGGCGGTCGATGGTGTCGACGGCCATGTTGTAGAGGGCGGCCTCGGGAATGTGGAAATGGCGGGTGACGGCCTCGTAGTCCGGGTCTTCGCCGATGATCCGGCGCAGGTCCCGGAGATTGATCTGGTCTCCCCGTATGCGGTCGGCCGACGCCACCTGCGTCTCCTCCCCTTGTCCCAGGGCAGCCGACGACCGGCGCCCGAAATCCGCGCTTTTCCAAGCGTCGTGGTGAGGTTGATCCCCCTTTGTCTAAAGGGTGGCAAATTTAGCGGATAAGATCAAATTATTATATGTGATGAAAATCGATAAGAATTTTTTATAATATGTCGTCGCCCGCGAGATCGGTGGAGCGTTCGGCCATGAACCTGAAACAACTGGAAACCTTCGCCTGGACCGTCCGCCTGGGCAGCTTCAGCGCCGCGGCGCGGCGCCTGAATTCGAGCCAGCCGGCCATTTCCATGCGCATCCAGGAACTGGAGCGGAGTCTCTCGGTGGAGCTGTTCGAGCACCCGCGCCGGGCCACCCGGCTGACGCCCAAGGGCCGGGAACTGATGGAATACGCCGATCAAATTTTGAATCTGGCGTCGGAGGCCGAAGCCCGCCTGGGCGATCCCAAGGCGGTGTCGGGGCGCATCCGGGTCGGGGTCGGCGAGACCATCGCGGTGACCTGGCTGCCGCGCTTCATCGCCCGCCTCAACGAGACCTTTCCCGGACTGGTCATCGAACTGGACGTGGATTTGACGGCGAGTCTGTGGAACAAGTTCGATGCCGGCGACCTGGAGGTGCTGCTGCTGCCGGGACCGGCGCTGGGCGCCAATCTGGTGATCGACGACCTGGGCAGCGCCCGTTACGCCTGGGTGGCGAGTCCGAAACTGGGGATCCCCAGTGGGCGCACTCTCAGGGCCCGGGACCTGGCGCCGTGGCCGATCATCACCCTGTCGCGGGATTCGGTGCTGCACGAAATCATCGAGGACTGGTTCGGGGGCAGCCGCGCCGAGTTTCACCGCAACGACGTCTGCAACAGCCTCGGCGTGGTGGTGTCGCTGACCATCTCGGGCCTGGGCATCAGCCTGCTGCCGCCGTCGGTCTACGCCCGCGAGATCGAACGCGGCGAGCTGATCGTGATCGATGCCGAACCCAGGCTGGATCCCATCGAGTTCATTTCCGCCTTCCGCCGCGACCGTGAGCCGGCACTGATGCAGGCCATCGCCGACCTTGCCTTCGAAACCAGCACCTTCCATGTCCCCGAGGTGGAACAGGCAGGGGCAAGCGTGGCATAAAGCGCTCTTGACACCCGGTTTCGATGCACGAATTAATACACTTGACGAAATAACGAATTATTGGGGGGTCCGGACGATGTCGGTCGAGACCAACGAACTGACCAGGAAACTGGCCGAAATCAAAAACGCGACGGCAATCCGAAGCTTCTGCTACACCTGCCCGTGGAACTGCCCGACCGAGGTTTTCGTGCGCGACGGCAAGGTCGTCTACCACAAGGGCAACCCGGAATCTCCCAACGACATCGGTTCGCGCTGCGCCAAGGGCATGGCCAGCTATTACGTCACCCAGGATCCCGACCGCCTCAAATACCCGATGAAACGGACCGGCCCCAAGGGCAGCGGCGAGTTCGAGCGCATCACCTGGGACGAAGCCTTCACGATCATCGCCGACAAGCTGGCCGAGATCAAAGACAAGCACGGGCCGGAGGCGGTGGTGTATACCTGCCATCACGCTCCCAACACGGTCTTCGCCCGCCACCTGATCGGCGATCTCTACGGCTCGCCCAACTGCTACTCCCATACCTCGGGCTGCGAGCAGGATCGGCGCATGGCGTGCCTGACCATCTTCGGCCACGTCTTCCCCATGCACGACTTCGCCCACTCCAAGTACGTGATCCTGTGGGGCATGAACATGCTGGGTGCGAACCAGGGCCTGTTCGAAAGCCGCGCCCTGCTGGAAGCGAAGAAGAAGGGCTGCAAGCTGGTGGTCGTCGACCCGGTGTTCACGGAGACGGCGCAGAAGGCAGACGAGTGGATTCCGATCCGGCCCGGCGGCGACGGCGCCATGGCGCTGGCCATGTGCAAGGTGATCATCGACGAGAAGCTCTACGACGCCGACTTCGTCAACAAATACTGCGAGGGCTTCGACGGCTTCCGCGACCACCTGGCGGCCAAGGGCTACACGCCGGAGTGGGCGGAAGGGATCACCGGCATCGACGCCGCCACCATCACCCGCCTGGCGCGGGAATTCGCCACCACCAAGCCGGCGATGTCGGCCCAGTTCAAGGGCGCCGGGTACTACACCAACGGCGCCGACGCCGGGCGCGCCATCTATATCCTCGATGCCCTCACCGGCCAGGTCGACGGGCCGGGGAACATCCACCTCAAGGACTGGGCGCCCCTGGGGGCCCCGGTGGAGATCCCCGAGGAGGCCAAGACCAAGCCGGAAAAGGACCCGCTGCACGTCGCCATGGGCTATCCGCTGGCCCCCGACCTGCCCAACTCGCGGCTGCCGGAAGCGGTGCTGGAGGGCGATCCCTATCCGGTCAAGG
>JAJFIG010000141.1 GCA_021775195.1 Rhodospirillales bacterium
CCCTGACCATGCAGAACAGCCAGGTGCTCATGAACCGGGCGGGGAACAAGACCTTCTACGACGCCCCGGCCACCGTCGAAGCCCTGCAATTCTGGCACGATCTCGGCAACAAGCACGGGGTCATGCCGTCGGGCACCATCGAGTGGGGGACCCTGCGTCAGAACTTCCTCGAGGGCAAGACCGCCATCATGTGGCATTCCACCGGCAACCTGACGGTGGTCAAGAAGAAGGCCAAGTTCGACTTCGGCGTCGCCATGCTGCCGGCCCAGAAGCGCCGCGGCACCCCCACGGGCGGCGGCAACTTCTACATTTTCAAGAACAGCACGCCGGCGGAAAAGAAGGCGTCGATCAAGCTGATCAAGTTCCTGACGGCACCCGAACGCACCGCCGAATGGAGCATCAAGACCGGCTACCTCGGCACCCGGCCCGACGCCTACGACACGGCCAAGCTCAAGGCCTACGTCACCAAGTTCCCGCCGGCGGCGGTCGCCCGCGACCAGTTGAAGTTCGCCACCGCGGAACTGTCCACCTACCAGACGGGACGGGTCCGCAAGCTGCTGGATGATGCCATCCAGTCGGCCCTCACCGGCGCCAAGTCACCCGCCGACGCCCTGAAGTCGGCACAGACGCAGGCCGACCGGCTCCTCAAGCGTTATCGCTAGGCGGCCTGTGTTCCTAACCCGGAAGCTCCCCGCACGCGGGAGCTTCCGGGACCTTTTTTCAAGCACCGGGCCCGGACCCGGCGCCGGAGGTTCGCGTCCATGACGAAATCACCAACCGTCATGAACCATGTTTACGGTTGGCTGCTGTTGACGCCGGCGGCCATCCTGCTGATCGCCTTCACCCATTATCCCGCCGTCGCCACACTGGCGCAGAGCTTCTTCTCCTCGGGGACCGCGCTCCGCCCGTCGGTCTTCGTCGGCATCGAGAACTACCAGATGATGATCGAGGACGACATCTTCTGGAAGGTTGTCGAGAACAACGCCTGGTACGCCGCCGGCACCATCCCGGCAAGCATCGCCATCGCCATGCTCATGGCCGTCTGGGTCAACGGCAAGCTGCCTCTGCGCGGCCTCGTGCGCATGAGCTACTTCACCCCGACCATCCTGCCGATGATCGCGGTCGCCAACATCTGGCTCTTTTTCTACACCCCGTCGATCGGCCTCATCGATCAGGTAGGCGGGCTGTTCGGCCTGCCCGACCACAACTGGCTCGGCAACCCGGACACGGTGCTCTGGTGCATCGTCGTCATGACCATCTGGAAGGAGGCCGGGTTCTTCATGATCTTCTACCTCGCCGCCCTCCAGGCATTGCCGCCGGAGCTCGAGGAGGCGGCGCGCCTGGAAGGGGCCGGGCGCTGGTATTACTTCCGCCGCGTCGTCTTCCCGCTGTTGATGCCGACGACGCTGTTCGTCCTCATCAACGCCGTGATCAATTCCTTCAAGCTGATCGACCAGTTGTTCATCCTCACCAAGGGCGGCCCCGACAACGCCAGTTCGCTGCTGCTCTATTACATCTACGAGGTCGCCTTCAGTTTCTTCGACGAGGCCTACGCCGCCACCCTCACCGTGGTCCTGCTGGCGACGTTGGCGATCATCGCCATCGGCCAGTTCGTGATTTTGGACAAAAGGATCCATTACCGATGACCGCCAACGGCAATCGCGGTTTCGCCTACTGGCTCGAGGCGGGTGCCGCCTGGCTGCTGGCCTTCCTGTGGCTGCTGCCGCTGATCTATGCCTTCTGGAGCGCCTTTCACCCGCCAGAATACGCCACCAAGTTCGCCCTCTTCGCGCCCCTGACGCTGGACAACTTCGTCGAGGCCTGGTCCCAGGCGCCCTTCGCCCGCTACTACGTCAACACCTTCGTTCTGGTGACCTCGATCCTCATCGCCCAGTTCGTCCTCTGCACCCTGGCCGCCTACGCTTTCGCCCGCTTCGAGTTCTGGGGCCGGGAGGTGGCTTTCGCCCTGGTCCTGGTCCAGTTGATGATCATGCCCGAGGTGCTGATCGTCGAGAACTACAGCACAATGAGCAATCTCAGCCTGGTCGACACCATCCTCGGCATCGGCCTGCCCTACATGGCCAGCGCCTTCGGCATCTTCCTCCTGCGCCAGACCTTCAAGACCATCCCCAAGGAACTCGAGGACGCGGCCCGGGTCGAAGGCTGCTCGATGCTGCAGATCCTGTGGAAGGTCTACGTGCCCCTGGCCCGGCCCACCTACGTCGCCTACGGCCTGGTCTCGGTTAGCTATCACTGGAACAACTTCCTGTGGCCCCTGGTGATCACCAACTCGGTCACTACCCGGCCCTTGACCGTCGGCCTCGCCATCTTCGGCGCCCCCGAGTCCGGGGTCGACTGGTCGATCATCACCGCCGGCACCCTTCTCGCGGTGGCGCCGCTGCTGGCAGCGTTCCTCCTCTTCCAGCGCCAGTTCGTCCAGTCCTTCATGCATGCCGGCATCAAATGACCGAGATCGTGACCTGGAACATCCAGTGCGGCCTCGGCGTCGACGGCCGCGTCGATCTTGCCCGCATCGCCGGAGTGATCAAGGCCATGGCCGACGCCGACGTCATCTGTTTGCAGGAAGTGAGCCGGTTCTTGGCCGACATGGACGCCGGCGCCGGTGCCGACCAGGTGGCCGAACTGGGCGACCTCTTTCCCGGCTACACGCCCCTCTTCGGCGCCGCCCTCGACCGCGCCGGTGACTCCCCCGGCCGCCGCCGCTTCGGCAACCTGGTGCTGTCGCGCCTGCCGGTGCTCCAGGTCTTCCGCCATCTACTGCCCCAGCCGGCGGACCCGGCGGTCAAGCACATGCTGCGTCAGGCCACCGAGGTCGTCGTCGAAGATACCCGGGGCCCGTTGCGCATCCTCACCACCCACCTCGAGTACCATTCCGAAACCCAGCGCCAGGCCCAGGCCTGGCGGCTCCGGGATTTGCAGGCCGAGGTCGTGGCCAACGCCCGCGCCCCGGGCACCCTGCCCCCCGACGGCCCCTACGCCGCCCACCCGCGGCCCGCCGGCTGCCTGATCTGCGGCGATTTCAACATCGAACCCGACGACGGTGTATACCGCCGCATGGTGGAGGCCCTCGGCGGCGACACCCCCGCCTTCGAGGACGCCTGGCGCCACCACCACGGCGCCCGGCCCCACGACCCCACCTGCGGCGTTTTCGATCACCGGCAATGGCCCCAGGGCGGCCACTGCCGGGACTATTTCTTCGTTACCCCCGACATCGCCGGGCGCATCGAGGGCGTTTCCGTCGACACCATGACCGATGCCTCCGATCACCAGCCGGTGCGCCTGGTGCTGGACGGCTAACGGCCCAAGAAGAGGGTACCTGATGAACACCCCCGCGAAACCTGTCCCCGGCAACCCAGACCCCGTCGATCTGCTGATCATCGGCGGCGGCATCAACGGCGCCGGCATCGCCTGTGACGCCGCCGGCCGCGGCCTCTCGGTGATGCTGTGCGAGATGGACGACCTCGCCAGCGCCACCTCGTCGGCGAGCAGCAAGCTCATCCACGGCGGCCTGCGCTACCTGGAATACTATGAGTTCCGCCTCGTCCGCGAGGCCCTGGCCGAACGCGAAGTGATGCTCAACAAGGCGCCGCACATCGTCTGGCCGCTCCGTTTCGTCCTCCCCCACCAGAACGCCGTGCGCCCGGCATGGATGGTCCGCATCGGGCTCTTCCTCTACGACCATCTGAGCGCCCAGCGCCGGCTTCCAGGCTGTCGCGGCGTCGACCTCCGCGTTGATCCCTACGGCACCCCCCTTGACGACGCCATTGCCAAGG
>JAJFIG010000142.1 GCA_021775195.1 Rhodospirillales bacterium
CGGCGAACGCCGGCGTTGCGGTCAGGGCCATTGCAATGGCCATGGCCAGGAATTTACCTTTTGGCATGCTCGTTCTCTCCTAGAATTGAGTGCCCCCCCGGGAAAAGTGGGGCGCATCATACCAGTCGGCCATTGCGTTGCAACCTTTACCGCCGGCTCCTCTAACCTCGGCCGTAAATACGGCAGAATTATGAAATCCCGGCCATTTTCTTTCGGTCCGGGACGGCGGCGTGCGGCGGGGCCTATGGCGGTTCCTGGGCCGGGGCCATCGAATATTGGGGAAATCGGCGCCCGAAGGACAGGAAACGACCATTCGGGCGGCCAAAAGATTACTCGGCCTACGGGCCAAAATTATACCCAAATTTAAGACTTAGGGATGCAGAATGACACCCCAAGGACGTACTCCCTGGGTGTGCGCTCCTTTGTCATCAGGCAATTTTGAAACACTTCCGGAAAATGGGCATGACAACAAAACCGACTCTGACGAAGGAAGACGTTGCGAAACTGATGTCGGACCCGTCGGGCGATACCCGCGCCGAGACGGCGGCCAAGATCGCCTCCGAGTTCGATCATGGGGCGCTGACGGAAGCCGAGCGCCAGATGGTGGAAGAGATATTCCGTCTCATGGTTCGGGACGCCGAAATTCGCGTCCGCGAGGCACTGGCCCACAATCTCAAGGACAACCCGGCCCTTCCCCACGATGTCGCTGTTACCCTGGCCAAGGATGTCGATTCGGTGGCCTTGCCCGTCCTGCAGTTCTCGGAGGTATTATCCGACGAGGACCTGGTGGAGATCGTGCGCAGTCAGGGCGTGACCAAGCAAGTGGCCATCGCCGGCCGGTCCACTGTCTCCGAGGCCCTTTCCTCGGCCCTTGTCGAGACCGAGAACGAGGAGGTCGTGACCAGCCTCGTCGCCAACGAGGGTGCTGACATCTCGGAAAAAACCCTTCAGAAGGTGGTCGACGACTTCGGCGATAAGGAAGGCGTGCAGAGCGCCATGGTCCATCGTCCCAAGCTGCCGGTGACCGTTTCCGAACGCCTGCTGACCATGGTTTCCGAGCATATGAAGGAAGAGTTGGCAAAAAACCAGGAGCTTCCCGCGACCGTGGCCACCGACCTGATCCTGCAGAGCCGCGAACGGGCGACCATCACCCTGTCGACCGAATCCGACGAGGACGAGCTCGAGAAGCTGATCGATCAGTTGCATGCCAACGGCCGCCTGACATCGTCGATCATGCTCCGCGCCCTGTGCATGGGGGACCTGAATTTCTTCGAGGCCGCCATGGCGAAGCTGGTTGGGCTGCCGGTGGTCAACGTGCGCCAGTTGATCCACGATTCCGGACCCTTGGGCCTGAAGGCAATCTACGAAAAGGCCGGCCTGCCCAAGGCCTATTACCCGGCCGCCCGCGCCGCCGTCGACGTTGCCCGGGAAACCGAGTACGACGGCATGGAAAACGACCGGGAGCGCTATTCCCGGCGCATGATCGAACGCGTCCTCACCCAGTACGGAGACCTTGGCGTCGAGTTCGATTCCGATGATCTGGAATACCTGCTCACCAAGATGAACCAGCTCCCGGGCCAGAATCTGGACGCCGCCTGACGATCACGACTGAAATCCGTTGCGGCGGTCCCGTCTGGGGCCGCCGTTTTCTTTGCGCCGTCACCGAGATTTGATGTTAGGGATTGGCCAGTTCCTGCCAGATGGCGTAGTCCTCGCGAAACGCCGATATCGACTGCCAGACACGGCGAAAATCCTTGTCGGCGTCAGCCAGTTCCTTGGCCACCTCCACCCACGCCGCCTTCAGGGCCGTCAGGATCTCCACCGGCCATCGGTGTACCTGCACGCCCTTGGCGGTCATTTCCTTCAGTGCCGCGAACTGCAACGCCCCGCCTTCCGCCAGACCGAAGCGGGTATTATCGCCGCACACGGCCTCGATCTGGGCCTTGCGGGTCGGTGACAGTGCCTGCCAGGATTTCAGGTTGATCAGCAGATCGAAGAACGTTGCCGGCTGGTGCCAGCCGGGAAAATAATAATGGTTGGCCATTTGATGAAGGCCGAGCTTCAGGTCGATGGCCGGCATGGAATACTCGGCGGCGTCGACGGTACCATTTTCCAGCGCCGCCAGGATTTCTCCGGCAGCCAGGTCCCGGGTTTCCACTCCCAGCTTGGTCATAACCTTGGCGCCAAGTCCCTTGAAGCCCATTTTCAGTCCCTTGAGGTCTTCCAGAACGTACACGCGTTTGCGGAACCATCCCGACGCTTCCGGTGCGATCAGCCCACACACAAGGCCGTGGATTCCTCGATTATGGTAGATGTCCTGCAGCAGATCCTGGCCACCGCCGAAATTCATCCATGCTAGGTATTCCGAAGGCAGGGGACCGAAGGGAACGGCGGAGAATAAATGCAGGGCGGAAATTTTTTCGCCCCAGACCCCCGGCGACGAAAAGGCGGCGTCGATGGTTCCTGATGCAACGGCGTCGAACACCTGATCTTTAGTCGTCAACGTACCGGGTTCATGGAACTTGATCTCGATGTCGCCGCCCGACACCCGCCAGATCAACCGCTCCACCCGTTTCGCCAGGGTTCCCAGTTGTGGCAGGTCGGCGCTGTATGCGCTCGCCATTTTCCAGCGCACGGGAGGTTCGGCAATGGCTGCCGGGGCAACCGGATCCTTGGCCGTCTTATCCTTAGTCTTCGCCGTTTTGTTGACTGCGTCGCCGTTGGCGCCGCCCGGCTGGTTCGCCAGCCTCGGCGCGATCACTGTCGTGCCCGCCACCACACCCAGGACGATGCCGACAATCAGTCCAACGACAATTCCGATTACCCACGCGCGCATGCCATATGGTCCCGGCAGTGATTACCGCGGGGTCGCGGGAGTGACGACCCACCGGCTTATTCCCGTTGTTTGCGGGTTAGAACTGAAAATCGAAGGCACCGGTGTGCTCCCGTTCGAGTGGCAGTGGGTGCCGGCCGCCGGGCCGGCATCGGGCATGATCGTGTCCCGGCGGCAAAATTGCAAGGGCACGGCGGCCGTCCTCCGGCAACCGGATAGGGTTCGTATTACTCTCCGCTTGGCATCTTACGGCACCAGAACCGGTACATGCCCTTGAAGGTCGATGGCTGCTCCCGTTCGTAGATCTCCCATTGACGCATGTCGAGCCAGCCATTGTCTCGCGGGAATCGCTCCTTGAACCGGTCGCGCACTTGGGGCCGGACGTCGAATCCCCGGAACTCCATGTCCAGCGCCGCCAGTTGTCCGCTCATCTCGGGTATCGTCGTCCGCCGCTCCTGGGTGTGGAACAACAGGTCTCGGCAGGCGCTCAAGGTGAAGAAATCCACCCGGCCCGCAAGCTCCTCGTCCCAAATCCCGTCGCCGCGGTCGCCGTCGATGATCTCGCGGCGGATTCGCCGGATGGTATCGCCGTCGACGGACTCCCCGGTTTCCGCCCTGGCTTTCCGGAACCGGGCGATGTCCTGCCGGCCAAATTCGCTATAAAGCCCCAGGCGTAGCAGGCCGCCCGGACGCAGCCGCTCGACAAGTCGGCGCAGGCCTTCGGCCGGATCGGCCATATGATGCAGAACGCCGACGCATTCGATGACGTCGAAGTCCTGGTCCATACCCGCCATGTCCAGGATGTCCGCCTGCAGAAACCGGATGTTATCGGCGCCTAGGACCCCGGCCATGCGGGCACCGTAGGCCAGGCTGGCGAGGCTCAGGTCGGTGGCCAGGAGGCGGGCCCGGGGACCGTAGCCGAACGCCGCCTGAATGGCGTGCTGTCCGGTGCCGCAACCAGCGATCAACACATCGAACGGCCGTCCGAAGAACGCCAGCGAAGTGTCGTCGACGAAACGCCTCAGATGATCGCGCTTCGATGTCGGGGCCGGGATCGTGGTGCTCATCCACCGGGGATAGGGATTGGCTTCATATTGCGCCGCCACCCGGCGCGAAACGTTGTCATCGATGTTGCCAAGCCTGCCGATGGTCGGCATCAGGCGCCGCTCCGCGTCTTCCGCCGCCAGGGTTTCGGTGACGATGTCCCGGAACGCCTTCGGGCGCAGGCGCGCGATGTCGACGGCGCCCGGGTCCTCCGCCAGGCGCCCGGTAATCGGCCCGTAGAGGGCGAGCAGCATCAGGTCCTGGATGGCATCGCCGGCGGCTTGCGGCCTTTGCTCCCATTGCCCGGCGACGGTTCCGAGCCGCTGGCGTTCCTCCGCCGATTCAACAAAGACGTACTCGTTGTTGGCACATTGGCGGATCAGGGCGCAGACGAACTCATAGACAGGCCTTTGGCGCAGTTCGCTTTCCCGGGCCTCGCACAGTAGCCACTTGCGCATCCCGGTAAGAAGCAGTTCCAGCTCGATGTCCGGGTTGGCGCCCTTGGCCAGGCAGGCCAGCAGCAGGCGATCGCCGAGCGCCCCTTTTCCCGATCCTCGCAGCAGCCACCGGGCGGCCGCATCCCATCCTTCCTGTCGGCCCCGGTCCAGGGCTTCGGCAAGGGGCGGGTGCTGTTTCAAGAGGGCAAACCCGGTCCGCACGATGGGCTGGTGGTCGATGCCGATAAAACCAAGGGCGGCCGCAAGTCCCTTGCGCTCGACGCCGGAAAGATCCACCGGTTGGTAGCGCTTGAGCAGTACCGACAGCCGTTCCGCCGATGCCCGTTGCCCTGCA
Organism: Rhodospirillales bacterium; assembly: GCA_021775195.1. Lineage (GTDB taxonomy): Bacteria > Pseudomonadota > Alphaproteobacteria > Rhodospirillales > 2-02-FULL-58-16 > JAJFIG01. The sequence continues at coordinate 4,670 of JAJFIG010000142.1, forward strand.
TCCACGGCCAGGGCTTGGCTCAGCCGCTCAATG
>JAJFIG010000143.1 GCA_021775195.1 Rhodospirillales bacterium
ATCGCCTTCGCCCACGACCACGGGTCCAAGGTCCTGGTCGCCGTCAACACGTTCCCCGAGGCCGGCAACCATGCCCCCTGGCACCGTGCCGTCGACGATGCCGCCAGGCTGGGCGCCGATGCCCTTATCCTCGCCGACATCGGGCTCATCGACTACGCCCAGCGCAACCATCCCGACGTTCGCCGCCACCTTTCAGTGCAGGCGGCGGCCTCCAACGCCGAGGCCATCCGTTTCTACCACCAGGCCTTCGGCATCAAGCGGGTGGTCCTGCCCCGGGTCCTGACCGTCGCCGAAATCGCGGCATTGAACGCCCAGATTTCGGTGGAAACCGAGATTTTCGTATTTGGTGGCCTCTGCGTCATGGCCGAGGGCCGTTGCCAGTTGTCGTCCTACGTCACCGGAGTCTCACCGAACAAGGACGGAGCCTGTTCACCGGCCAGCCACGTGCGCTACGAAGAGAAAGGCGACCGCCTGGTTTCGAAACTCGGGGATTACACCATCAACAGCTTCAAGGAGGGAGAGCCGGCAGGGTACCCGACCCTGTGCAAGGGACGGTTCGTCGCCGACGGCAAGGCCTCGTACCTGTTCGAGGAACCGACGTCCCTGAGCGTGCTTCACATGCTCCCCGAACTGGCCAAGGCCGGAGTTCGGGCGTTGAAGATCGAAGGCAGGCAGCGGGGGCGGGCCTACGTGTCCAAGGTGGTTACCGCCTTTCGCCGCGCCGTTGACGCTGTCGCCCGGGGGGAGCCCATCCCGGACCTGGATTTGGCGGCGCTCAGTGAGGGCCAGCGCCAGACCACCGGCGTTTACGAGAAGACCTGGCGATGAGCGGAACAGCGAAACTGACCCTGGGTCCGGTCCTTTTCAACTGGGCGCCGGCAACGCTCCGGGATTTTTACTTCCGGGTCGCCGACGAGGCGCCCGTGGACAGCGTCTATGTCGGCGAGGTCGTGTGCTCCAAGCGCACCCCCTTTTTCGCTCCCCATGTCGCCGAAGTCAGCGAACGTCTTGCGCGCGCCGGCAAGGAAGTTGTGCACTCGACCCTGGCATTGTTGATGAACGGGCGCGAAGTGGCTGAAGTCCGCGAGACGGCCGAGGCACCGGACCTTCTTGTCGAGGCCAACGATATCACCACCCACGCCCTGCTCGCCGGGCGGCCCCACGTCGTCGGCCCCTTCGTCAACGTTTACAACGAAGGCACTCTGGCTACCCTGGCCGGGCGCGGCGCGATTCGCGTATGCCTGCCCGCCGAGTTGCCGGCCCCGTCCCTTGAGGTGCTCGCCAGCACCGGACTTGCCGAGCTTGAGGTCCAGGTCTTCGGACGGTTGCCCCTGGCCATTTCGGCGCGTTGCTATCATGCCCGGGCGCTCGGCCTGCATAAGGACAACTGCCGATTTGCCTGCGGCGACGATCCCAACGGCATGGAAATCGAGACCCTGGACGGTGAGCCCTTTCTGGCCGTCAACGGCACCCAGACCCTCTCCCATGCCTGCTGCAACCGCATCGCCGAACTCAACGCCATGCGGGCCATGGGTGTCGGACATTTCCGGCTTTCGCCCCAGGCCGCAGACATGGTCGCCGTGGCCCAGGTCTTCCGTGATGTCCTCGATGGAAAGGAAACCACCGACCGCGCCGATGCCCGCCTCACCGCTCTGACCGGTGATATCCCGTTTTCCAACGGTTTTTTTTATGGCCGGGAGGGCGTCCGCTTCGTCGATCCCCAGGCCGCCGAATAAGGCGCGCACCAAGGCAGAGTTATCATGGCTCCGGTCCGCAAGCTGTTTGATGAAGACGCGGTTGCCCGGCGCGTAGGGGAACTCTCCGCTGAGATCGCCACGACCTACCCTCCGAACATGATCATGATCGGCATCCTCACTGGAGCCTTCGTTTTCATGGCCGATCTCATGCGCGCCCTCGACCGCCTGGGCCTCAGCCCCGGTGTCGAGTTCATCCGCCTTGGCAGCTACGGTCATTCCAAGGAGAGCGCCGGCGAGGTCCGCCTTCTCTCTGACCTGCATACCGACGTCGACGGCCGCGCCGTGCTTCTGGTCGACGATATCTGCGATACAGGCCGTTCGCTTGCCTTTGCCCAGGACCTGTTACGCAGCCGGGGCGCGGTAAAGGTCGGGACTTGCGTCCTTGTCGACAAGCCGAGCCGCCGCATCGTCGATGTCGAAATCGACTTCATCGGCTTCACCGTTCCAGACGTCTTCGTCGTCGGCTACGGGATAGATTACGCCGATCAGTACCGGCACCTGCCCTATATCGGCACTGTCGACTGAAGACCCTTCGGAATGGGCCGTCAGGCCAACAGCAGAAGGCCGCCGCCGAGGGCAATCCGGTAAATGACGAAGGGAGTAAAGGTGGACCGCCGAAGCCACGCCATGAGGGCGAAAATGGAGATCAGGGCGGCGATGAAGGCCAGGGCGGCGGCAACCATCACCGTACCGGTAAGGTCGGCGTCCCCGGCTTCGTAAAGTTCCCAGCCCTTGAGAACCCCGGCACCGAGGATTGTTGGTATGGACAGCAACATGGAGAACCGCGCCGCGTCACCCCGTTCCATGCCCAGCACCCGCGCCGCCGACATGGTGATACCCGAACGGCTGGTGCCGGGAATCAGCGCCAGCACCTGAGCAAAACCGATGACCAGGGCGTCGCTCAACCCCAAATGCTCGAGCCGCCTCAGCGTCATGCCGGCCTTGTCGGCGACGAAAAGTACGATGCCGAATCCAAGCGTCGCCCAGGCGATGACGGTAACGCTACGCAGATCGTCGGCGTAGTAGCGGTTG